>JBEVMD010000555.1:0-3345 GCA_040508835.1 Duganella sp.
GCCACGGTTGGCGACAGTTGTGCGCCGACCGATTGCCAGTGAGCCAGACGGTCAGCGGTGATGCGCAGTGGCACTTCGCCGCCTTGCGCCATCGGGTTGTAGAAACCGATGCGTTCGATGAAACGGCCATCGCGACGATTGCGCGAATCGGTTGCAACGATGTTGAAGAACGGACGCTTCTTGGCGCCTCCACGAGCTAAACGAATAACGACCATAATATTTCCAAAAAGTGTGCTAGGACGGAAAAAGCCGCAAATTATAGCGCGCTTTACCGCGAAGCAGCAAGCGTTAACGAAATAATCGGGCAGATTGGGGTAATCGAAGATTATCCCCCGTTCCGGCCAACGGGGCAATAGCCGCATCGGCTTACTGACCCAGAATTGCCAAAAAAGTAGGCCGGGGACGACATTATGACCGATACTCGCGCTCTCCGGACTTTTTTTGCCTCCCCATGACCGCTCCCAGACGCCACAAGAACAAGACCCTCGCCGCCCTGCTCGCCTTCCTGTTCGGCGGCCTGGGCCTGCAGCGCCTGTACCTGCGCGGTCCCCGCGATCCGTGGCTGTGGCTGCACCTGGCCTGCCTGCCTGCCGCCTGGCTGGTCACCGCGCTGGCGCCGCAGGCCGATCCGTTCTACAAGCTGCTGCCGATCATGCTGTCGGGCCTGGCCGGCTTCCTGGAAGCGCTGGTGCTGGGCCTGATGGCGGACGACCGGTGGGATGCCCGCTTCAACCCGCAGTCCGGCAGGCAGTCGGACACGCGCTGGCCGATCGCTTTCGTGCTGGTGGCCGCCATGATGGTCGGGGCCGCCAGCTTGATTGCCACAATCTCACGATTTTTTGATCTGCTATACACTGGCGGCGCCTATGGCTAATTTTAAAAACTTTCGAGGAGAATAATATGAACAAGCACTCCATCCTGCTGGCAGTGGCGCTGGCCACCCTGACGTCCACGTCGTATGCCCAGATGAGCAAATCGGAGTACAACGCCGAGACCAAGCGCCTGTCCACGCGCTATGCGTCCGACAAAAAACTGTGCGCAGAAGAAAGCAATTCGGGCGCCCGCATGCAATGTCTGCGTGACGCCAAGTCCGAATACGACCAGCACACCCGCACCATCAAGACCCGCTACAACAGCAAGGCGCCGCAAGCGGCCGCCTGCCACGACTGCGGCCGCGTGACGTCGGTGGTGGTCGGTGAAAAAGCCGGTGAAGGCGGCGCCGTGGGCCTGATCGCCGGCGGCGTGGCCGGCGCCCTGCTGGGCAACCAGGTCGGCAGCGGCGGCGGCAAGAAACTGGCCACCATTGCCGGCGCGGCCGGCGGCGCGTACGCGGGCAAGCAGGTGGAAGGCCACGCCCGCACCACCAAGCAATGGACCGTGCACGTGAAATACGACGACGGCAAGCAGGACAGCTTCGTCTTCGACAACGACCCGCAGATGGGCAATGGCGACCGCGTGCAACGCCAGAACGGCACGCTGGTGCGTCGTTAAAATACAAGGCGGCGCGCCGGGCTTTATCCAGCCCGCGCCCGCCGCGCCGTCATCCTGGCGCAAGCGGGGAATCATGCCCAGCCATGCACAGCCAGCATGACGCCGGCTTCAGCAAACATGATTCAAGCGCCCCCTGGATCCCCGCCTGCGCGGGGATGACGGATCTTATGCCGAGGTACTAACGCTTTCAGAACTGCTCGGCGCCCAGCGCCAGCACGCCCGCACTGCCGCGCACGATTGCATTGCGCAATCCCGACGATTGCGACAGGATGTGGTCCGCAAAGAACCGCGCCGTGCCGATCTTGGCCTGGTAGAACGCCGCATCGCCCTCCCCCGCCTCGATTTTCTGCTGCGCAATGGCTGCCGCACGCGCCATCTGCCAGCCGCCCAGCACGATGCCAGCCAGTTTCAGATACAGCACGCTACCGGCAAACACGGCCTTGACGTCGCTTTTGGTATTGGCCACCACAAACGCCACCACCTGCTCCAGGTCCTTGCTGCCGGCCGCCAGTTGCACGCCGATGGCCTGCAGTTCGGCATTGCCCGATGCGGCCAGCGCCGCTTCCGTCACCCGAACCTGGGCCAGGATGTTGTTGGCCACTGAACCGCCGTCGCGCACGGTCTTGCGACCCACCAGGTCGTTGGCCTGGATCGCGGTCGTGCCTTCGTAGATGGTGAGGATCTTGGCGTCGCGGTAGTGCTGGGCGGCGCCGGTTTCCTCGATGAAGCCCATGCCGCCGTGTACCTGCACGCCGTCGCGCGCCACGTCCTGCGACATCTCGGTGGACCAGCCCTTGATGATCGGCACCAGGTATTCGTACACAGCCAGGCTGTCCTTGCGCACGGCCTCGTCGGCGTGACTGTGGGCGATGTCGGACAGGCCCGCACCGACATACGCCAGCGCGCGCGCCGCCTCGGTCTGCGAACGCATATTCATCAGCATGCGGCGCACGTCCGGGTGATGGATGATGGCGACCGGTCCGGCGGAACCGGCCACGTCGCGCGACTGCACGCGGTCGCGCGCAAACGCCACCGCCTTCTGATACGCGCGCTCGGCCAGGCCGATGCCTTGCAAGCCGACGCCGAAGCGCGCTGCGTTCATCATGATGAACATGTATTCCAGGCCGCGGTTTTCCTCGCCGACCAGGGTGCCGATGGCGCCGCCGTGGTCGCCGAACTGCAGCACCGCCGTCGGGCTGGCCTTGATGCCCAGCTTGTGCTCGATCGACACGCAGTGGGCGTCGTTGCGTGCGCCCGGCGAGCCGTCGGCATTGACCAGGAATTTCGGCACGATGAACAGCGAAATCCCTTTTACGCCGGCCGGGGCGTCGGGCGTGCGCGCCAGCACCAGGTGCACGATGTTGTCGGAGAAATCGTGCTCGCCGTACGTGATGTAAATCTTGGTGCCAAAGACTTTATAGGTGCCGTCGCCCTGCGGCACGGCGCGCGTGCGCACGGCCGCCAGGTCGGAACCGGCCTGCGGCTCGGTCAGGTTCATGGTGCCGGTCCACTTGCCGGAGATCAGGTTGGCGAGATAGGTCGTCTTCTGATCATCGCTGCCGGCGGTGAGCAGCGCCTCGATGGCGCCGTCGGTGAGCAGCGGGCACAGCGCGAAGGACAGGTTGGCGGAGTTGAGCATTTCGATGCAGGGCGTGGCGACCAGCTTGGGCAGGCCCTGGCCGCCGAATTCCTGCGGATGCTGCAGGCCTTGCCAGCCGCCGCTGGCGTATTCCGTGAAGGCTTCCTTGAAACCCGGCGTGGTGATCACCTCGCCGTCTTTCCAGGAAGACGGCTGCTCGTCGCCGATGCGATTGAGCGGCGCGATCACGTCCTGGACCAGGCGGGCATTTTCTT
>JBEVMD010000564.1:0-7983 GCA_040508835.1 Duganella sp.
AAAAATCACAGCCCATCCTGATCCATCAAAAATACAACATTGATCGATAAATATTTTTAAAAAATAAATTAAGTGTTTTCATCGGCGTTGCTAGGTTACAACATTGAGCGTGAAGGCTACCGGCAGACTCAGGCCGTCCATGGCAGCTCCCGTCATCCCATGCTCAGCCTTGTCTCACCCTGATACACGGGTGGGCGATGTCATCGGCAAGGCGATCACACCGCAGGGCCTGGCCGGGGCGCCACGCCTGCCCATTCGGCCAGTCGCATGAACCCATGGCACTGGTTACAATCGGACAACCACCTGTCTCACCACCCGCCATCTGAGGACACCCCATGAAACCACGCTACTCTGCTACCCCGCTGGCCCTGCTGATCGCCGCGCTGGCCTTCGGTCCGGTCGCCCTGCCCGTCCATGCCGCCGCGCCGCTGGCCAAGACCGGCGCTCCCGGCTATACCCGCATCATGCTGGGCGACTTCGAGGTGACGCCGGTCAGCGATGGCGTGGTGGACCTGCCGATGGTGGACCTGCTCAATACCGATAAGGCCAAGACCCTTGCCACGCTCAAGCAAGCGCACCTGGGCAACCCCACCACCACGTCGATCAACGCCTTCCTGGTCAACACCGGCAGCAAGCTGGTGCTGGTCGACACGGGCGCGGGAGCGTTGTTCGGCGCCGCGCTGGGCAAGCTGCTGGACAATATCAAGGCGGCGGGCTACCAGCCGGAGCAGATCGACGACATCCTGATTACCCATCTGCACCCGGACCACGTCGGCGGCCTGATGGTCAACAGCAAAATCGCGTTCCCGAACGCCGTCGTGCACGCCGACAAGCGCGACGCCGACTTCTGGCTCAGCGAAGCGAACATGGCCAAGGCCGACAAGGACAAGGTGGGCTACTTCCAGGGGGCCATCGCGTCGCTCTCGCCGTACGTCAAGGCCGGCAAGTTCAAGCCGTTCGACCAGGACGGCGAAGTGGTGCCGGGCTTGTCGGCCGTGGCCACGCCGGGCCACACGGCCGGCCACACCGTGTACGTCGCGCAGAGCAAGGGCAAGAAGCTGGTGTTCATTGGCGACCTGATCCATGTGGGCTCGGTGCAGTTCGATCACCCGGAAATCACCATCAGTTTCGACAGCGATCCCAAGCAGGCATACGCGTCGCGCACCAGGGAATTCACCACGCTGGCCAAGGAAGGCGACCTGGTGGCAGCGGCCCATTTGCAGTTCCCCGGCCTCGGCTATATCGCAGCCCGCGGCAAGGGCTGGACCTGGACCCCGGCCAATTACGCGCCGCGCCCGTAAGCGGCGGGCCACGCTTGCTGAGGCCGCTTTTTGCGGTTTCAGCATGCAATCAAGGTTTACGCAACAAAGGCCGGACTATTTGGGGGGGCGTCAATTCAGGTCGAAATCGTTGTGATAGTGTTGATATCGCAATTACAACGAGAAGGAGACACCATGTACCAGCCTCGCTTTGCCGGCAATCTTGCCAGCAAAATCTGCCTCAGCCTGATCTGCACCGCTGCCGGCGCGTCCGCCCTGGCCGCCGAACCTCCCCCGCCCGCCCACGCTCCCACCCCCGCCATCGGCGACAACTGGACCTACCAGTACACCGATGCCTGGAAAGGCGTCAAAGGCAATCTCAGTCGTCTGGAAGTGTCGGCCATCGACGCCACCGGCGTACACGTCGACATCCTGCGCGCCGGTAACGCCAACCCCATCGGCAAGCAACTGTTCAGCCCAGACATGAATCCCATCGACCGCGGCAGCATGCATTTCGCGCCGTCGTTCGCACGCTACGCCTTTCCGCTCGTGCCCGGCAAGGAATGGAGCAGCGAAGCGATGGGCGATAACACCAAGCTCGGCAAACAATGGCGGTACGCCATCAAGGGCAAGGTGGTGGACTGGGAAAAGGTACGGGTGCCAGCCGGCGAGTTCAACGCCCTCAAGGTCGTGATCGAGGCGGAATACAAGGGCAAGGAAACGGGCGCCAGCAGCGGCAACGGCACGCTGGTGGAGACCGTCTGGTTCGTCCCCGAGATCAACAACTTCGTCAAGCTCGACTACCGCGACACGGACTGGCAGGGCCGTACGGCCAACCGCGACAGCTGGGAGCTGGTGTCGTACGGTCACAAGGGGACGGCCCCGGCGGCCCCGGCGGCGCCACCGATGGCGACCGCTGCGCACTGAGCGCAGCGTTATTTGGAAATGCGCAGAATGGCCGACGCCAGCTTGGAGAAACACGGCGTCAGGTCGGTCTGCGTGGCGGCATAGCAGTACAGGCCCACGGGCTTGGCGGGGTTGAAGCAGCGCGCCGGCGCATCGCTCGAGTTGGCCATGCACTTCAAAATATCCTCGCCTTTTTCACTATCGACGCCGGTGCCGCTTTTCAGGCTGGCGCCCAATCCCAGCGTAAACACATAAATGCCCTCGTCGCGCGACTTGGACGCCATCGCTTCGACCAGGTTGCGGGCGGCGCGGTTGACGTTGGCGTAGGTCACGTCCTTGGTCACCTTGCGCGGCGAGGCGGTGACGATCGGGTATTCGCGCAGGCTGGTGTCGTTGGCCTTGTTGGCGGGATTGTGGCCGTTGTACCAGTCCGGCAGCGAGGCGGCCTTGGCCACCAGGTTGTAATAGGTGCTGCGGTTGTACGTGACGGTGGGCGTGCAGGAAC
Organism: Duganella sp.; assembly: GCA_040508835.1. Lineage (GTDB taxonomy): Bacteria > Pseudomonadota > Gammaproteobacteria > Burkholderiales > Burkholderiaceae_D > Rugamonas. The sequence continues at coordinate 2,671 of JBEVMD010000564.1, forward strand.
CGCCGATATCGTCGTACTGCTGATCGAGCTTGAACAGCCCGTACGGATCGCCCGCGCCATCGTCGTCGGTGGCCACGGTGCCGGCAATCGGCAGGCCCAGCGCGGTCTTGCAATCGCTGGCGTTGTTCCAGTTCAGGTAGGCGCCGAACGAGTTCGGCGCGCCGTCGGAAAAGAACACGATCACGCGCAGGTTGGAACGGTTCAGGTTAGCGGTGGGCACGCTGTTGATCTGATCGCGCGCCGCATACATGCCTTCGGGCGAGGCCGTCGAACCCGAAAACTGGTAATTCTTGATGTCGGCAATCATGGCGTTGCGGTCGAAGCCGCGCGCGATGGGCCGGATCGGCTCGTCGACAATGGAGCCGAACGCAAAGCGCACCAGTCCCACGCGGTCGAGCGTGGGATTGAACTGGTTGAGGAAGGTGATGGCCGAGCTGCGCACCTGCGCCGCCTGCGGCAACAGCGAGCCCGACGTATCGAGCACCAGCACCATGTCCAGGTCCTTGCGCTTGGTTTCCGTCAGCACGCCCGGCGACAGCGGCCCGCTCTTGAAGTCGCCGAACAGCGCCAGCGGCGTGGTGGCCGAGGCGCTCACGGTAATCGTCACTTCGCTGCCCACGAAGCTCACGCCCACGTCGGCCAGCGTGGCGCTCGACATCAGGTAATTGGTGGGGTAGTTGGCCTCGAAAAAGCGCTGGGCGGCAGCCTTGGCGTTGGCCGTCTGTTCGGCCTGGTTGATGCCGACGCTGATGGCGCGCGCGGCGGCCAGGGCAGCCGCGTCGGTGGCGGCGTTGAGCTTGGACTTGACCATGTAGCTCAGGCCCGCGCTGAACGCCAGGCCCACGATGGCCAGCAAGGTGGTGAGCGAAATGGCCACCATCACCATCACGCCGCCGCGCTGCCGCTGTCGTGCTGCCGCCGGCATTGCCGGCCGTGGTCGTGGAATGCTTCTCATCAGAACACCGTCATCGAATAAAAGTCCGGGCCCAGCGACGGCGTGGCAAAGGCGCCAAAGCTGAAGGTGGAAAAGCCCATATTGAATTTATAAAATACTTCCACCGCATAAATCACTTCGCCTTCGGACAGCTTGCCGGCCAACAGCGCCACCGACGGCGCATTGGCCCCGGTCGGGACCACGCAGGTGCCGGCAGTGCCGCTGGCCCAGTTGGTGCACGACCAGATCTTGCTGACCGGCGCGTAGCCGCTCACGCGGTAGCCGCGGTTGTTGACGCTGTCGTCCCAGCGGTACTGTTCCAGCACCTGGGTCTTGGCGCCCGAGCCCATCAGCCGGGTCACGTAAATCATGCCGCGCTGGTTCATGTCGAGCGGCGGCGCCGAGGCCGCCACCTGGCCGATGATGGCCTGGTTGTTTTCGGACAGCTGGAGGCGCCCGCGCGACGCCAGGTTGGCGCCTTCGCGGCTGAGGTTAATCAGGATCATGTTCGCCTGCAGCGCGCGGGCGACGTCGATCAGCGCCAACAGCAGCACGATCAGGACCGGCAGCAGCAGCGCGAACTCCACGGCGGCCAGGCCGCCGGCGCGCCGCCGCACACCGGACCCATTGAACCCATTGGACGCATTGGATAATGGGCGCGCATGGCGCGGCGCGGCGCGCGGCACGGTCGCCATGTCAGAACGACTCGTTCATCATGGTGGTGGCCACGGTGAACTTGTACTGGGCGTTGGGGAACAGCGCCGACACGATCGGCGTGGCGATCTTCCAGGTGCAGTCCACGCGCAGGACGACGATCTCGCCGGCGCTGCCGAACATATTGGCCGCGTACGCGGTGGAGCTGGCGTACGTGGTGCCGTTGATGGAAATGACAGGGTTGACGGAATCGTACATGCCCATCGAATTGTTTTTCATTTGCTGGATCACGGCCAGGTAGCGCTGCTGGTTGCTGGTGGCGGGATCGCGGTCGGTGCGGCCGGTGATGGCATAGCGCGCCGCTTCGCGCACCGCGAACTGCATGGTCAGCGTGGTGTAGAAGATGATGGAAAATTCGATGATGCCGATCAGGAGCAAAAACGCGACCGGCGCGATCAGGGCCATTTCGACAACGGCGGAACCGCGCGCGCGGCGGCGGCGCAAATAAGGTGCAGCGTTCATGGTGTTGCGTCCGTGAGACGGTGGGCAGAGAAAAAATCGGGCGGAACGGAAGACAGGCGGAAGCGCGACGGGCGCGGCACTGTGGCCAGGCTGGCCGGTACGCAATCAGGCACCGGCGGCAGCGCCACGGGATCGAGGTGACGATGGCGCATTGTAGCTCCATTCATTTCGTTTCGCCCAGACATTTATTGTTAATAGGTTGCACTAACAACGAGGGTGTTCGCAATTGACGGCGATTCCAGTATATTTTGAAACCAGTTACGATCCGTCACATATGGAAGAAAAAATCTTGCTCCAGGAGACAGCGTGACCGTGATTCCCTCTGCGCTCCCCTCCCCCGCCGGCGCCGGCAGGACCGGGCCCTGGTCCGGCGGCGATGTCATCGGCGCGTCCCTGGTCTTCATCATGCGCGTGCTGCTGGCGGCCTCTGCCATTCTCACGCTGTTCATCGCCCCCGGCGATTTGAGCGGCCCGGGCGGACCGGCCAGCAGCACGCTCACGCTGATCATTTTCTGGGGCTACCTGCTGCACGCGCTCACCTTGCTGGTCGCCGCGCGGCGCCGGCGCAACCCGTTCTGGCATGGCAAGGCCGTGTACTGGCTCGACCTGTGCTGGTTTGCGCTGATGGTGTACTGCAGCGGCGGCGCCAAGAGCTTTTTCTTCCCGTTCTTCTTTTTCGTGATCCTGACGTCGTCGTTCCAGTGGGGCTTCGACGAAGGCGCCCGCATCACGCTCGGCTCGGCGCTGGCGCTGGTGGTGGCCACCTGGCTGTCCGACAGCGACATCAATGTCGGCCACATGCTGCTGCGCACCACCTTCGTGCTGGCGCTCGGCTACATGATCGCGTACTGGGGCGGCCAGGGCCTGACCCAGCAGCGCCGCCTGCGCCTGCTGCGCGATGTCAGCAGCCTGGCCAATCCCCGTTTCGGCGTCGACCAGAGCATCGCCAAGATGTTGCAAAAAGCCCGCAACTTTTATCGCGCCAGCAATGTGGTGCTATTGATGCGCAACACCGCCGACGAATTATGGCAGCTGCACTCGTCCGGCCCCGAGGGCGGCAGCAGCTCGCTGTCGCGCCTGCCGGAGGGCGCGGCGGGGCCGCTGCTGGCCTTTGGTCCGCAGGCGCTGGTGCAATATGCGGCCGCGCTGCACGCGCGCCTGACGGGCACCCAGGAGGCGCGCAGCCGCGTGCCCGGCACGGAGCAATGGCAGGCGCTCGACAGCGCCGCCTGCGAACAGCTGGCCGACCTGCTGGGCGCGACGTCGTTCGTCAGCGCGCCGCTGCCGCTGCGCAAGGGGGAAGGCCGCATCTTCGTGCTGTCGGAAGACCACCGCTACAGCCGCGCCGACGCCGTGTTCCTGCAGCAGCTGGCGGCGCAGGTGTTTCCCGTGATCGAAAATATATTGTTGCTCGACCGCCTGGCATCCGATGCGGCCTTTCGTGAAAGGCAAAAGATCGCGCGCGACTTGCATGACACAACCATTCAGCCGTATATTGGCCTGCGCCACGGCATCAGCGCGATCCGCCAGTCGCTGCAGGCGGAACACCCGGCTGCGCTCGAACTGGACAAACTGCTCGACATGACCACGCAGGTGATCGGCGACATGCGCCAGTTCGCGCGCAGCGTGCGCCAGGGCGAAACGCAGACCCAGTCCGAGCTCCTGATCGCGATCCGGCGCCAGGCCGCGCAGGTGCAGCAGTTTTACGATCTGCATATCCGCATCGACGCGGCGGAAGGCCTGTCGATCAGCGACCGCCTGGCGGCCGAGGTATTCCAGATCGTCAACGAAGGCATGAGCAATATCCGCAAGCACACGCGGGCGCGCCATGGCGTTATCGAATTGAGCAACGTTGAAAACCAGTTACTGATCCGCATCGAAAACGATAACCCCGACGGTCCCCCGCCCTCGTTCCTGCCCGGCTCGCTGGCCGAGCGCACGGCGGCGCTGGGCGGCGTCATCACGGTGGCAGGCACGGCCCAGGGCAACACGGCAGTGACGATTGCCATCCCGGTATGAGCGACCGATAACGCTGCAAATTACCCACCGATCAACCACAAGAAGCACAACGAGCACGCCATGAGTGAGACAACCATACGCATCATGCTGGTCGACGACCACAAGACCATGTTGTGGGGCCTGGAAAAACTGCTGGAAGGCGCCGCGCCCGAGATGGTGGTGGTGGGTACCACCCACAACAACGACAGCGCGCTGCGCGAGGGCGCGCGCCTGCGGCCGGACGTGATCGTGCTCGACCTCGACCTCGAAGGGCGCAGCTCGATCGACATCCTGCCGCAGCTGCTGCAGGACAGCGGCGCGCGCGTGATGATCCTGAGCGGCAACCGCGAGCAGGGCTTGCTGGTCAACGCCGTCAAGCTCGGTGCGCGCGGCGTGGTCAGCAAGGAAGCTGCCGCCGACGTCGTGCTTGACAGCATACGCACCGTGCACCGGGGCGATTTGTGCCTGGAGCCGGCGCTGATGAACGCCTTGCTGGGCCAGCTGTCGGCGCCCGTCAAGGCCAATCCGGAAGCGGCGCGCATTGCCAGCCTCACGCCCAAGGAGCGCAAGATCGTGGCCGTGGTCGTGGAAGGCAACGGCGCGCCCAACAAGGAACTGGCGGCGCGCCTGTTCATTGCCGAACCCACGCTGCGCAACAACCTCACCACCATTTACCAGAAGCTGGGCGTGGCCAACCGCCTGGAGCTGTACGTGTATGCCACCAAGCACGGCGTGACAAATGTCACGCCATAACAGGAGCTTTGTCCACTGTGCAATGACAGGGTGATGCGTAGAATGCTTCATATCGACAGCACACCAGCAGTGCTCAGCAACACCAGCGGTACCTAAAACCCGAACCCCGTTTTAGTTGTGTAGTTTTTTTACCCCACCCAACTTTTAACGAGGATCGACCATGAAAACCGCCATCAAAAACTTCATCAACGACGAAGCCGGCATCACCGCCATCGAATACGCCCTGATGGCTGCCGCCATCGCCGCCGCCATCACCGCCGGTCTGGCCGTGCTGGGACCGAAAATTACCGCGTCGCTCACCTACATCTCCGGCCTGATCAAGTCCGCCTGATCGATTTTAGTTGCCCATTTTTTCTTACTTCAAACTTTAGTCGAGGACCGACCATGAAAACCGCCATCAAAAACTTCATCAACGACGAAGCCGGCATCACCGCCATCGAATACGCCCTGAT
>JBEVMD010000565.1:0-6915 GCA_040508835.1 Duganella sp.
CGTCAGCTTCGCCTACGAAAAGAAAATCCCGCTGGTCGGACCGGCCAGCCTGCTCCTGGAATACCAGGGCACCACGACCCCGATTAAACCAACACAGAAAAACGACCAATGAATCTTCAGTTACTGCAAACCCGCCTAGGTTACACGTTCCAGGATGCTGGCCTGCTGCAGCAGGCCTTGACGCACCGTAGCCATAGCAGCTTGCATAACGAACGTCTGGAATTTTTGGGGGACTCCGTGCTCAACTGCGTGGTGGCCACCATCCTCTACGAGCGCTACACCACCATCGACGAGGGCGACCTGTCGCGCCTGCGCGCCAACCTGGTCAAGCAGCAGTCGCTGTTCGAGATCGCGCAAAAGCTCGAGCTGTCGCAGTTTCTGCGCCTGGGCGAGGGCGAGCTGAAATCGGGCGGCTTCCGCCGGCCGTCGATCCTGGCCGATACGCTTGAAGCGTTGCTGGGCGCGATCTTCCTCGACGGCGGCTTCAGTCCCGCGCGCGACGCGATCCGCGCGTTCTACATTCCCATCCTCGACACGGTGGACCCGCAAACGCTGGGCAAGGATGCCAAGACGCTGCTGCAGGAATTCCTGCAAAGCCGGAAGATTTCACTGCCGCTGTACAATGTGGTGGCCACCCACGGCGCCGCCCATAGCCAGGAATTCGAGATCGAATGCCAGCTGCCCAAGCTGGGCATCCAGGTGTTCGGCCGTGGCGGCAGCCGCCGCGCGGGCGAACAGGCCGCCGCCAAGCTGGCGCTGGAAGCGGCCCACCAGGCACTATTGAAAACCCCGGCTGCCGTGCGCAAGGCCAAGCCGCGCGCCGCCCAGCTCAAGCTGGCCGGCATCGCCACCGTGCAAACCGACGACGACGGTGTGCAAACGCCGGCGCCAGCGGCCAAGGCAGCCAACAAGTAACGACCTTAAAGAAACGATCATGACTACCGAAACGACCCCCGCCAATACCACCGGCACCTTCCGTTGTGGCTATATTGCCATCGTCGGCCGCCCCAACGTGGGCAAGTCGACCCTGATGAATACCCTGATTGGCGCCAAGGTCAGCATCACCTCGCGCAAGGCGCAGACCACGCGCCACCGCATCACCGGCATCATGACGTACGACGACGCCCAGTTCATCTACGTCGATACCCCGGGCTTCCAGACCCGCCATTCGAACGCGCTGAACAAGACGCTGAATAAAACCGTCACCAATACCCTGATTTCGTCCGACCTGATCCTGTACGTGATCGAGGCGGGCACCTTCGGCCCGGCCGACCAGCAAGTGCTGGACCTGCTGCCGTCCGAAGTGCCGGTGGTCCTGGTGATCAACAAGTCGGACCGGGTCAAGGACAAGGCCGTGCTGCTGCCGTTCGCCCAGCAGGTGGCCGCCAAGTTCAACTTTGCCGCCATCGTGCCGGTCTCGGCCAAGCTGCGCTTCCAGCTGGAAGGCCTGCAAAACGAGATCAAGCGCTTCCTGCCGGAAAACGCGCCGATCTTCGGACCGGACGATATTACCGACCGCAGCGAGAAATTCCTGGCGTCGGAAATCGTGCGCGAAAAACTGTTCCGCTTTGTCGGCGACGAGCTGCCGTACACCAGCACCGTGCTGATCGAGCAATTCGAACAGGAAGGCGACCTGCGGCGCGTGTTTGCCGCCATCCTGGTCGAGCGCGACACCCATAAATCCATGATCATCGGTAACAAGGGCGCGCGCCTGAAGGAAGTGTCCACCCAGGCTCGCCTGGATATGGAAAAACTGTTCGGCGGCCCCGTGTACCTGGAAATCTGGGTCAAGGTCAAATCGGGCTGGGCCGATAACGAAGCAGGTCTGCGCGCGTACGGCTACGAATAACGCAATGCCCGCCACCAAGCCCGACGCCGCGCGCAAGCGCGCCAGTGCGTCACCGCAGCAGGCCGCGCCTGACGCGCAGGGCGGGGTGGCGCTCGTCCCCGCCGCAGATGCGGACAGGGAACCGGGAGCGCCTCTGGCGCCCGCGATGCCTGGGGCAACGGCTGCAACGGCTGCAACTGCCGTGACTGCTGTACCTGCACCCGAGACACCCCTGGCACCGGTGGCACCGGTGACACCGGTGGCACGGATAGCGCCGGCCGCCACGGTCGTTGCGGCCACCGCAGTACCCAAGCGTCCCCGCGCACCCGCGCGCGAGCGCACCATCGGCACCAAGGTGGCTGGCCAGCCGGCCTTCGTGCTGCACAGCTATCCCTATAAAGAAACCAGCCTGATCATCGATCTGTTCACGCGCGACTTCGGCCGCGTGGCGCTGATCGCCAAGGGCGCCAAGCGGCCGCACTCGCAGCTGCGCGGCGTGCTGCAGACGTTCCAGCCGTTGTCGTCGAGCTGGGTGGGCAAATCCGAGCTGCGCACGCTGACCGACGCCGAATGGGTGGGCGGCATGCTGCCGCTGGAAAAAACCGCGCTGCTGTGCGGCTTTTATCTGAACGAGTTACTGGTCAAACTGCTGGCGCGCGACGACGCCCATCCAGTCCTGTTCGACCATTACGTCTCCACCCTGAACCAGCTGGCGCACAACGAACCGGCGCCCATCGTCTTGCGAAAATTCGAACGGGCCTTACTTAGGGAGACAGGCGTGTCTGCCGACCTCACGCGTTGCACCACCACGCGCGCGGCCGTGCAGGCTGATGTGACCTACGTGGTGGACCCGGAGCGGGGCCCGCGGCCCGAGCGCGCATCCGATCCGTGGCCGCGCGTGGCCGGCAAGACCCTGCTCGACATGGAGCGCGAAGATTACCAGGACGTGGCCACGCAAGCGCAAAGCAAGCAGCTGATGCGCTTTCTCGTGGCGCACCACCTGAATGGCGCGCCGCTGAACACCCGGCAGATCCTGGTCGATCTGTCGCAGCTATAACTCTTTTTAACGGTTAAGAACGAATGAGCTTTCTGCATCCCTCCGGCACCATCATCGACCTTGGCGTCAATATCGACCACGTGGCCACGCTGCGCAACGCGCGCGGCACGCGCTATCCGGACCCGATCCGCGCTGCGCTGCTGGCCGAGCAGGCCGGCGCCGACTGCATCACGCTGCACCTGCGCGAAGACCGCCGCCACATCAAGGACGCCGACGTCATCGCGCTGGCGCCGCAGCTGATCACGCGCATGAACCTGGAAGCGGCCGTGACCCAGGAAATGATCGACTTCGCCTGCCGCATCCGCCCGGCCGACGTGTGCCTGGTGCCGGAAAAACGCACGGAAGTCACGACCGAAGGCGGCCTCGACGTGGTGGGCAACTTCAGCGCCGTGCAGGCAGCCGTCAGGCAGCTGCAGGCCGAAGGCATCCGCGTGAGCCTGTTCATCGACGCCGAGGAAGCGCAGATCGCCGCCACCGCCGAGATCGGCGCGCCTGTGATCGAGCTGCACACGGGCCGCTACGCGGACACCGAAGGCGCCGAACAGGCTGCCGAGCTGGAGCGCATCCACCGCGGCGTGCTGTACGGCGTCTCGAAGGGCCTGAAGGTGAACGCGGGCCACGGCCTGCACTACACCAACGTGCAGGCGATAGCCGCCATCCCCGAGATCGCGGAACTGAACATCGGCCACGCCATCGTCGCCCATTCCGTCTTTGTCGGCTGGGAAAACGCGGTGCGCGAAATGAAGGCGATCATGGTGTCCACGCGACTGGGCCGCCGATGATTTACGGCATCGGCACCGACATCTGCAAGATCCCGCGCATCGAGGCGGCGCTGGCGCGCCATGGCGACCGCTTCGCGCAAAAGATCCTGGGCCCGCAGGAGATGGAAAAATATTTGGCCCGCAAAGCCAAGCACCCGGTGCGCGGCATCCGTTTTGTTGCCACGCGCTTTGCGGCCAAGGAGGCGTTTTCCAAGGCCATCGGCCTAGGCATGCGCATGCCGATGACGTGGCCGGCCGCGCAAATGCTCAACGCCCCCAGCGGCAAGCCGGTGATCGTGTGCAGCGGCGTGCTGAAGGAATTCATGGAACAGCATAAACTGACGGCGCAGGTGACGGTGAGCGACGAGGCGGAATATGCGGTCGCGTTCGTGATTGTTGAACAGGCAGCTTGATTGGATTCCCGCCTTCGCGGGAATGACGAAGCAACTGTTGTTAGTGTCGGCCTTTGTGCCGTCGTTCCCGCGCAGGCGGGAACCCAATGTATGTTGAACCGCTACGACGTGTGGCGGCCAGAGGTGAGAATTGACCGAGCAAGTACCCATCATGACAGCTGACCCGCGCGAGCAAGTGCTGGCCACCGTCGCCAAGCTGCCCAACCTGCCGGGCGTGTACCGTTATTTCGATGCCGAGGACAAGGTTCTGTACGTCGGCAAGGCGCGCGACCTGAAAAAGCGCGTGTCGAGCTACTTCCAGAAAAACCTGGCCAGCCCGCGCATCGCCATGATGGTCGAGCGCATCGCGCGCCTGGAAACCACGGTCACGCACAGCGAGGCCGAAGCGCTGATCCTCGAGAACAACCTGATCAAGGCGCTGAGCCCGCGCTTCAACATCCTGTTCCGCGACGATAAATCGTACCCGTACCTGAAGATCACGGGCGGCGAGGCGCCACGCATGGTCTATTACCGTGGCGCGGTGGACCGCAAGAACCAGTATTTCGGACCGTTTCCCAGTTCGTGGGCGGTCAAGGAATCGATGCAGATCCTGCAGAAAGTGTTCCAGATCCGCACCTGCGAGGACAGCGTGTATGCCAACCGCACGCGTCCGTGCCTGCTGCACCAGATCGGCCGCTGCAGCGGTCCTTGCGTGGACCTGATCGCCAAGGAAGACTACCGGCACGACGTGGACAACGCTGCGCGCTTTTTGCGCGGACGCCAGTCCGAAGTGCTGCAGGACCTCGAACAGAAGATGCACGGCTTTGCTGCCGACCTCAAGTTCGAACAGGCGGCGGCAGTGCGCAACCAGATCCAGTCGCTCTCGCGCGTGCTGCACCAGCAAAGCATGGAAACCGTGGGCGATGCCGACGTCGACATCATTGCCGTGCTGGTGCAGGGCGGCCGCGCCTGCGTCAACCTGGCCATGGTGCGGGGCGGCCGCCACCTGGGCGACCGCGCCTATTTTCCCACGCACGTCAGCGACGCCGAAGCGATTGCCGAGGAATCGATCGAAGTGGAAGTGCTGGCCGCGTTCCTGGCCCAGCACTACGCGGACAAGTTCATCCCCGGCACGCTGATCCTCAATATCGAGTTCGACCATCCGGCGCTGATCCAGGCCTTGCAGGAGCAGTGCGGCCACCGCATCAACCTGATCTTCCAGCCGCAGGACCAGCGCCGCAAATGGCTGGAACTGGCGCAGAAGGGCGCGCAGATTTCGCTGGCGCGTTTGCTGTCGGAACAGGGCTCGCAGCAGTCGCGCACGCGCGCGCTGGTCGATGCGCTGTCGCTCGAGCCGGAAGACATCGACACCCTGCGCGTGGAATGCTTCGATATTTCGCACACGATGGGCGAGGCGACGCAGGCGTCGTGCGTGGTGTTCCACCACCACCAGATGCAGAACGGCGAATACCGCCGCTACAACATCAACGACATCACGCCCGGCGACGATTACGCGGCCATGCGGCAAGTGCTGTTCCGCCGCTACGAAAAAGTGGCCAACGGCGACGGCGTGATGCCGGACGTGGTGCTGATCGACGGCGGCAAGGGGCAGATTGAAATGGCGCGCCAGGTCTTCGCCGAACTGGGCCTCGACATCAGCCTGATCGTCGGCGTGGCCAAGGGGGAAGGGCGCCGCGTGGGCCTGGAGACGCTGATGTTCGTCGACGGCCGTCCTGCCCAGGAACTGGGCAAGGAGTCCGCCGCCCTGATGCTGGTTGCGCAGATCCGCGACGAGGCGCACCGGTTTGCCATCACCGGCATGCGCGCCAAGCGCGCCAAGACGCGCCAGACGTCGCGCCTGGAAGAGATCGAAGGCATCGGCGCCAAGCGCCGCCAGCGCCTTCTCGCGCGCTTTGGCGGCTTGCGCGGGGTGGTCAACGCCAGTGTGGAAGACCTCAAGCAGGTGGAGGGCATTTCGGACGCGCTGGCCGAGGAAATCTATAAACAACTCCACTAAGGCGGGCGCGGGGGCAAACGTGCTGGTTTAATACACGTCGGCAAGGTAGACTAGCGGCGCGTTTCCAAAATTCTCACGGTCGTACCTTTTCACCAAGTTTATGCCCTCAGTTTATGCCCTTTAATATTCCGATTCTGTTGACCTGGTTGCGCGTCGCGCTCATTCCGCTGGTGGTGGGCGTGTATTACCTGCCGACGTCGATGCTGCCCGTGTCCGACCAGAATCTGGCCGCCACCCTGGTGTTCATCATTGCCGCCGTCACCGACTGGTTCGACGGCTTCCTGGCCCGCCGCTGGAACCAGACCTCGGCCTTCGGCGCCTTTCTCGACCCCGTCGCCGACAAGCTGATGGTGGCCGGCGCCCTGATCGTGCTCGTGCAGCTGGATCGCGCCAACGCCGTGATCGCCTTCGTGATCATCGGCCGCGAAATCGCCATCTCGGCGCTGCGCGAATGGATGGCGCAAATCGGCGCCTCGAAATCGGTGGCAGTGAGCTCGCTGGGCAAGATCAAGACCACGGCGCAAATGGCCGCCATCCCGCTGCTGCTGTACCACGACGTGCTGTATGGCGCCGTCGATACCCAGTTCTGGGGCGCGCGCCTGCTGGAAGTGGCGGCCGTGCTGACCGTGTGGTCGATGTTTTATTACATGCGCCTGGCCTGGCCCTTGATCAAGGAAAAAGCGGGCCCGATGTAATACGAGCTAAACTGTTTGCAATCTTTTTTGTTCGACCAAAGTTTTGACCATTGACAGCCAGCCCGGATCATCTATAATGCTGGCCTGTTGTTGATGACGACGACGCGGGAGTAGCTCAGTTGGTAGAGCGCAACCTTGCCAAGGTTGAGGTCGAGAGTTCGAGAC
>JBEVMD010000604.1:0-10052 GCA_040508835.1 Duganella sp.
TGGAGGCAAACGTGGCAGCCATCTTGCGGGCGATATGGCCCGACTTGCCGATGCCGGAAACGACCACGCGCCCCTTGCAATTTAACAACAGTTCAATCGCCTTGGCGACGGTGTCGTCGGCGTCCAGGCGTTGCTCAAGGGCAGTAATGGCTGCGGCCTCGTTTTGCAACGTTTCACGGGCCAGCTGCAAGGCGTGCGCGGCCGTTTTTGCGTCAAAAGCTTTCAGCATTGTTTTTTCATGGGTTACACTCATACCCAAGTATAGCCGAATTAAGAAAGCAAAAAACTTGCCAGTCAAAACAATGCGCCTGTGTGGGGCGACACCACGAAATAAAAAACTGACGGCGATGGCGACATGACGTTTTCTCCGCTCGAACTGACCCTGATTTTACTTGGCAGCGCCGTGCTGGGCGTGGTGGCCTTCCGCATGATGCACCTGCCGCCCATGCTCGGCTACCTGGCTGTCGGCATCCTGATCGGCCCCCATGCGCTGGGCTGGGCCATGGAAAGCGAAGCCACCCACGGCCTGGCCGAATTCGGCGTGGTGTTCCTGATGTTTTCCATCGGCCTCGAGTTCTCGTTGCCCAAGCTGATGGCGATGCGCGGCATCGTGTTCGGCCTGGGGCTGGCGCAGGTGGCCGTGACCATCGTCGCCACCCTGCTGTTCGGCTGGACCATCGCCACCCAGCTCCCCGCCTACCTGCAGATCAGCTGGCAAGGCGCATTTGCGCTGGGCGGCGCGCTGGCCATGTCGTCCACCGCCATCGTGGTCAAGATGCTGACCGAACGGCTCGAGCTCGAAAGTGAACACGGCCGCAAGATCCTGGGCATCCTGCTGTTCCAGGACCTGGCCGTGGTGCCGCTGCTGATCATGATCCCGTCGCTGGGCCAGCGGCCCGACGCGCTGGCCGAAACGCTGGCCTGGGCCGCCCTGAAGGCCGTGATCGTGCTGGCGCTGCTGCTGTTCGTGGGCCACCGCCTGATGCGCGGCTGGTTCACCATCGTGGTCAAGCGCCGCTCGCAGGAACTGTTCATGCTCAACCTGCTCCTGGTGACGCTGGGCGCGGCGTGGATCACCGAGCAGGCGGGCCTGTCGCTCGCGCTCGGCGCTTTCGTGGCCGGCATGCTCATTTCCGAGACCGAATACAAGCACCAGGTGGAAGAGGACATCAAGCCGTTTCGCGACGTGCTGCTGGGACTGTTCTTCATCACGGTGGGCATGTTGCTCAACGTGCGCCTGGTCTTCGAGAACTGGTGGCTGGTGCTGATCCTGCTGATCGGCCCGGTACTGGTGAAGTTCGCCCTGATTGCCGCGCTGGCCAAGCTGTTCGGATCGAGCGACGGCGTCTCGATCCGCACCGGCCTGGCGCTGGCGCAGGCCGGCGAATTCGGCTTCGTGCTGCTCAACCTGGCCAGCGGCAACCATCTGATCGACCCGTTCGTCACCCAGGTGGTGCTGGCCTCGATGGTGCTGTCGATGCTGATTGCGCCGCTGATCATCGCCAAGTCGGATGCGATTGTCATGAAACTGGCCAGCAACGAATGGATGATGCAGTCGCTGGCGCTGACCCGGATCGCCAGCCGGACCATGTCCACCCCCAAGCACGTGATCGTGGCGGGGTTCGGGCGCAGCGGCCAGAGCCTGGCCACCCTGCTGTCGGAAGAAAAGATCGACTACCACGCGCTCGACCTCGACCCCGAGCGGGTGCAGGTGGCGCAGGCGGCCGGACTGCAAGTGTCGTACGGCGACGCGGGCCGGCGCGAGAGCTTGGTGGCGGCCGGCATCTACCGCGCCAGCGCCGTGGTGATCACGTACGCCAGCACACCGTCGGCCCTGAAGGTGCTGCACCAGGTGCACCAGCTGGCGCCCAACCTGCCGGTGCTGGTGCGCTCGCACGACGACACCGACCTCGAAATATTGAAGGCGGCCGGCGCGGCCGAAGTGGTGCCGGAACTGATGGAAGGCAGCCTGATGCTGGCCTCGCACACGCTGGTGATGCTGGGCGTGCCGCTGCGGCGCGTGGTGCACCGCGTGCAGGCCGCGCGCGACGAGCGCTATGCGTCGCTGCGCGGCTTCTTCCACGGCTACAGCGACGTGGGCGAGGATGCCGACCTGGAGCGCCTGCACCCGGTCACGCTGGCGGACAATACGCCGTCCGTGGGCAAGTCGCTGCAGCAGTGCGCGCTGGCCGACAGCGGCGCGCAGGTCAACAACATCCGCCGCAACAAGCAGGTGATCGACGTCACGCCCGAGACGGTGCTCCAGGCGGGCGACGTGGTGGTGCTGCGCGGCTCCGCCGACGCGGTGGCGCGGGCGGAAAACCTGCTGCTGCGCTGATCCGGCGCGCTGTTCCCGTACATTTTGCAAGGCCGTTCATGTCCGTCGTCTTTACCCAGCAAGAAATCGACACCGTCTATCGTGTTATCCAGGAACGCCGCGATGTCCGCCATTTCGTGCCCGGCACGGTGGACGAAGCCGTCGTGCAGCGCCTGCTGCACGCGGCCCACCAGGCGCCCAGCGTCGGCTATATGCAGCCGTGGCGTTTTATCCGCATCGCCAGCGACACCCTGCGCGGCGCCATCATCGACCTGGTGGAGGCCGAACGCCTCCACACGGCCGCGGCGCTGGGCGAGCGCGGCGCCGAATTCATGCGCCTGAAAGTGGAAGGCATCCGCGACTGCGGCGCGCTGTTCGTGGTGGCCCTGGCGGACGGGCGCGAAGCGCACGTGTTTGGCCGCCGCACGCTGCCGGAAATGGACCTGGCGTCGGTCGCCTGCGCGATCCAGAACATGTGGCTGGCGTCGCGCGCCGAAGGACTCGGGATGGGCTGGGTGTCGCTGTTCGATCCGGGCCAGCTGGCGCAGCTGCTGGCCATGCCCGACGGCGCCCGGCCGGTGGCCGTACTCTGCCTGGGCCACGTGGCGCAGTTTTATCCGAAGCCGATGCTGGAACTTGAAGGCTGGGATACCCGGCGCAACCTGGCAGAACTGGTGGCGGTGGATGGCTGGTCCAATACGGGCGCAGCGGCACCATAAACGCTGCAGTTCACTGCGCCGGCGAGCAGCTCACCACGCGGTTGCGCCCGGCTTCCTTGGCGGCGTACAGGCGCAGGTCGGCTTCGGCCACCCAGGTGCGGGCGATCACCACCGGGTCGCCATCGGCTTCGCCCGGATGCAGCGCGGCCACGCCGATCGAGACCGTCACCGACAGTTGCAGCTCGGGCGTGAGGGCGATCATGGTGCCGGCCACGCTGGCGCGGATGCGCTCGGCCACGAAGGCGGCGCTGTCGAGATTGGCGTCGATCAGCAGCACCACGAATTCCTCGCCGCCGAAACGCGCCAGCGCGTCCGAGGCGCGCAGCTCGTTCTTGATGCGGGTGGCCACTTCGCGCAGCACCTCGTCGCCGCCGCCGTGACCGACCGTATCGTTGACGCGTTTAAAGTGGTCGACGTCGATGTACATGAAGGAGATCGGGTACGCCTGGCGCTTGGCGCGGGCAATTTCCTCGAGCAGGCGGCGGTCGATGTAGCGGCGGTTGTACACGCCGGTGAGCGAATCGGTCAGCCCGATGTACTTGAGCATCTCGTTGCTGATCACGTTTTCCAGGCAGATGGCGACAATCGACGCCATGTGCTCGACGAAATCCGTGCCCAGGCTGGGCGTGAAGCGGGTGGGATCGCGGCTGGCCAGGTTGAGCGCGCCGATGATGCGCTTGTTGCGCAGCAGCGGCACCAGCGCCACGCTTTGCAGCCCGGCCGGCGCATTGGGAAACGCGGACGCGTGCAGGGCTGCCTCGTACATGCCCAGCAGCGGTTTGGGCGGCGCCGACGTGGCCGTGCGGTGCGCCAGGTCGAAGCCGAGCGCGGCCAGCTCTTCCACGAAAATCAGGTCGGGAAAATCTTCGAACACGACATCGAGCTTGAGCATCACGGTGCGGATGTCGGCGCCCTCGTCCATGAGGGTGAGCGTGACGGCATCGAGTTCGGAAATCACGGGCAGCACGCTGAGGATGGTGCCCACCAGTTCAGGAAAGTTACCGGCGCTGACGATGTTCAGGTCGAACGTCTGGTGGCGCGTCATGATCGAGTGGTTGCGTTCGGCCTGCTCCAGCAGGTACGCCATGCGCGCACGCAATGCCTGGTTCTCGGCGTCCAGCTGGTCCGCGCGCGCGGCCTGCTCGGTACGTGCCTGATCCGTGCGTTCCATGCGTTCCGGGGGCGGCGCGAACTTGCCCGTTGCGGTCTGCGTCATAGTTTCCCTTAGCCCTTACGCTACATCCGATGTCTTATCAGCTATAACCTTACGCCAAGTTGTGTCTCTTGGGAATGCCCAAGCCGCCCGAAGTGCATTAAAACGCCAGTGCGACGTCGATTTCCTGCCCAACCCGCACAGGCCATCCCGCCCCGGCGATCAGGATGGCGTTCATACCAAAGCACAAGGCGCCCTCCACTTCGGGCTTGGCGCGGTAGGCTTGCAAGATGTCGAGCGGATCGGGACCGAACTGGCCGGTGGCCTGGTCGACCGACGGCATCGGGCAGCGCGGACACGGCTTGACCGGTTTGAGCACGGCGTCGCCGAGCCGGAAGGTGTCCACGTAGTCTTCCTCGAACGCTTCCATGCCGGCGATGACGACATTGGGGCGAAAACGGTTCATCGGCAACGCGGCGCGGCCGGCGCCGCGCAGTTTATCGTTGAGGTCGTCCAGCGAGGCCTGGCCGATCACCAGGACCGGGTAGCCGTCGGAAAACAGGGTGGTGGCGGCCACGCCGCCGGTCCATTTCTGACTGACGGCGCGCGGCGCCGCGCGGTCGAAGCGCACCAGGCGGCACGCCACGCCCAACGCCTGGCTGAACCAGGCAGCAGCGGCATCGCCGCCATCATTGGCGCGCAGGCTGTCGTCCCAGATATGCACGCGGCGCGTGGGCCCCCCAGCGGCGGGCTGGGCCAGCGGCACCTCGAGCACGGGCATGCCGGGGAAGCCCAGCGCCAGCGCGTCCGCCTGCAAGGTGGGCGTGACCAGCGCCATGCGCGGAAAATCGCGCTGGGTCATGTAGCCGCCGTTGGCATCGACCACCATCCATTCGCGGTCCATGAAGCGCCCGGAACTGTGGCCCAGGCCGGCCGTGGTCAGCACGGCTTCCTGCAGCGCCAGGCCGGCGCAGGATTTGATCGGATAGACGGTCAGGGCGGACAGGATGGGCATGGCACTCGGTGGCAGCAGTGCGGGCCGGCAGGCGGTGGGCGCGGCGCCGCATGGTTAGTGGAATCGCAATATTGCTTCGTCAGTTACAACAACGCGGCCTGACGGGCCGCGCCGTTGCGCGCTTACTCTTCGCTGGCAGGCGCTTTCGGCGTCCTGGCTGCCTTGGGCGCCCTGGGTGCCTTGGGTACCTGTGGTGCCTGCGGTGCCTGTGGTGCTTGCGGTGCCTGTGATGCCTGCGGTGCGCGTGACGCGACAGGCTTGGCTTTCGGCTTGGCCTTGGGCTTGGCGGCCTTGGCATCCTTGGCGCCGCTGCCTGCTTCAGCGGTCTCGACCACTGCAGCGGCCTCCACCACCGCCGGGACGGTTTCCGCTGGCGCCGGTTGCGGCTGGTTCACTGGCGCGGACGCCGCGTCGGCCGGCGCCTTGGTGGCCGCTTTCACCTTGCGTGCCGGCGGCTTGGCGCCGCTTTTCTTTTTGGCTGGCTGGGCGGACTGGGACGCTTCCACTGCAGGCACGTCCTGCGTCATTGGCAAGTCGACTGCGGCTTCCAGCAGCACGGGCGCGGCGGCATCCGCTGCGGCCTCGGGGGCTCCGGTAGCGTCGACGGCCGGTGCCGGCTGCGTTGCAGCGTGCGTTGCCGGTTGCGACGCGCCCTGGCCGCGCTGGTTGCGGTCGCCACGCTCGCCACGTTCGCGGCCGCCACGGTTGCCGCGATTGCGCTCGCGTCCCGATGGCGCGGCTTGCGCAGCTGCTTGCGCGGCGTCGGCCAGTTCCGCCAACGGCTCCGCTTCGATGGCGTCCGTCACCGGCGCCGGGTCGATGGCGATGGCAACCGCGCCGTCGGCTGGCTGGCCCGGACGGCCCTGGCGCGCGTGGCGCTCGGCCTGGCGATCGGCAAAACGCTCGGCGGCCGTGCGGCCACGGTTGCGGCTGCGACGCGATTCCTGGTTGGCCTGGTCCTGCGCTTCGCTGGCGGCATGATCGCCCGCTGGCGATTCGGACTGGGCCTGGGCTGCACCGTTGGCGGCATTGCCGGCGCCGCCGTTGGAACGGTACACGTAGGCGCCCGATTTTTCATCGCGGCCGAATTCCAGCAGCCCGCGCGCCTTGCATTCCTCGATCAGGTTGCCGAAGGTGCGGAAACCGTAATAGGACTCGCTGAAGTCCGGCTTGCGGCGCTTGATCGCCTCTTTCAATACCGACGCCCAGATCTTGCCGCTGTCGCCACGCTCGAGCACCAGCGCCTCGAACGTGTCGGCCGCGATTTCCACGGCCTGGTCGCGGCGCTTTTCCATCTCGTCGCGGCGGGCGCGCTCTTCTTCCGGCGAGCGCTTGACGGCAGGCTTGGCCTCACCGGCGTCGCGGCGGGCGCGGCGGCTCTCGCGCACCAGGTCGTCGTAGAAAATGAACTCGTCGCAATTGGCCACCAGCAGGTCGGACGTCGACTGCTTGACGCCCACGCCGATCACTTTTTTGGCGTTTTCGCGCAGCTTGGACACCAGCGGCGAGAAGTCGGAGTCGCCCGAGATGATGACGAACGTGTCCACGTGCGACTTGGTGTAGCACAGGTCGAGCGCATCGACCACCATGCGGATGTCGGCCGAGTTCTTGCCCGACTGGCGCACGTGCGGGATTTCGATCAGCTCGAAGTTCGCCTCATGCATCGGCGCCTTGAAACCCTTGTAGCGGTCCCAGTCGCAATAGGCTTTCTTGACCACGATGCTGCCCTTGAGCAGCAAACGCTCCAGCACCGGCTTGATGTCGAACTTGTCGTAGTTGGCGTCGCGCACACCGAGCGCGACGTTTTCAAAATCGCAAAACAGCGCCATGCTGACGTTATCGTTGGAAGATGCCATGAGGAATATTTTCTAGTGAAGAGAGATGCGGGGGAACAAACGCGTGGTCCGGCGGTCGGCTAATCCAACGATTATACCCAACAACGCCGCCTCCTCCACGTACTGATCCATGCACTGGTCTATAATGGCCGCTCCCCCCCCAGTTACCGAGGTAGACGTCCGATGCGCCATTGATGCCGCCGTCTTGTTGACGGCCAGTCTCCACTGCTCCCCTTTTCGGCGGGAGTTCCTGGCATCTTTTGGAGTAACGCATGACGCAACCCTCAACCACGTTGATCGCGCTGGACGGCGCCGCCTATGGCCTGCCCGATGGCCGCCTGCTGTTTTCAAACCTGCATGAACAATTCGACGGCCGGCCCACCGGCCTGGTCGGACGCAACGGCGTCGGCAAGACCGTGCTGGCCCGCGTCCTGGCCGGGCAACTGGCGCCCACCCTGGGCCGCAGCGTGCGCCATGGCGCCGTGTACTACCTGGCGCAGCAGGTAGCGCCGGCGCCGGACGACACCGTTGCCGACCTGGCCGGCATGCGGCCCGTGCTCGATGCGCTGGACCGCATTGCCGCGGGCAGCGTTGCCGAGGCCGATTTCGATCTGGTGGACGACCGCTGGGACTTGCCGCAACTGCTGCGCCAGGAACTGGACCGCAATGGCCTGGGCCGGTACGACGCCGCCACGCCAGCGAGCAGCCTCAGCGGCGGCGAGGCGATGCGGGTGGCGCTGCTGGGCGCCATGTTGTCCGGCGCCGACTTCCTGATCCTCGACGAACCGAGCAACCATCTCGACCGTCCAGGCCGGCAAGCGCTGATCGCCCAATTGCAGCGCTGGACCGGCGGCCTGCTCGTGGTCAGTCACGACCGCCAGCTGCTGAACGCCATGGCACGCATCGTCGAACTGTCGCCATCGGGACTGAGCAGCTACGGCGGCAACTACGATTTCTATGCCGCGTGCAAGGAACAGGAACGGCAAGCAGCGCAGGAGCAGCTCGACCAACGCAAACGCGAACGCCAGCGCGAAGAGCAGGCAATGATCACCCAGCGCGAACGCCAGGAACGACGCCAGGCGCGCGGCGCCAGACAGGGGCAGGATGCGAACCAGGCCAAGATCCTGCTTGGCCGTCAGAAAGAACGCAGCGAAAGCTCGGCCGGCAAGCTGCGCCAGCAGCAGGATGCCGCGCGCGCCCAGCTGGCGCAGCAGGTACGCATGGCGGCGCAGCGCGTGCAGGATGAGGCGGACATCGTCTTGCACGCGTTGCCGGGAGCGCCCGTTACGCAGCGCCGCCTGGTGCAGCTCGATGCGGTGGCATTGCCGTTCGTGCCCGCCGCCACGCGTCACATCACGCTGCGCTTGAATGCGCAGCAACGGGTGGGCGTGGTGGGTGCCAACGGCTGCGGCAAATCGACCTTGCTGAAAGTGCTGGCGGGCAGGCTTGCGCCGCTGGCCGGCGTGTGCACCGTGGTGAACGAGCGCGTGTACCTCGACCAGCGCCTGGCCAACCTCGACCCGGCCCGCACGGTGCTCGAACAACTATTAGCAGCCAACCGCACCGCCAGCGCCGGCGCGCTGCGCACGTACCTGGCGCAACTGGGACTGGACGCCGACCGCATCGCCGTACCGAGCGGCACACTGAGTGGCGGCGAGCGCCTGAAGGCGGCGCTGGCCTGCATCCTGTACGCCGATCCGCCGCCGCAACTGCTGCTGCTCGACGAACCGGGCAACCACCTGGACCTGCCGTCGCTCGCGGCGCTGGAAACCATGTTGCGCAGCTACCGGGGCGGGTTGATCGTGGTGTCGCATGACGATGCGTTTCTCGGCCGGCTGGGGTTGACCGACCGCTTGCTGGCGACGGGCCAGGGGTGGCGGCTGGAGGCGTGGTGATGTGCTGACCGGCACAGCACCACCAACTGAATAATTTATGACTGGTCGTTTCCACAGCAGCCGCAGCCGCACGTGCACCAGTCATTGTTGACGCAACCACGGCAGCAATCACAGCCGCATCCGTCTTCCACCGGCGTATAAGCTTGGTAAGTACCCTCGCAGGTTTCGGAAAAGTCAGCATGTTTCGTGAGCAGCGCTGCGAACATTTTAATCTCCTCAATTAACTGATGGAAAAGTTCCCTGTGAGAAAACTCATGCATTGTCATGCAAGGCCAAACTCTCAACCTTGCTGCACGTCACATAATTTGTGGCAAATCGCGCGGCAGGGATATATCGCGCCGCCAGGAAAAAGCCCTGTATCAACAGGCTTTGCAGATCGGTCTGGCATCGTCACGATGCCCGATCGTGAGATCAGACGTTAAACGAGAATAGCTCCAATTTATCGAGCATTCATGCGGCAATTCCTTTAGGTAAACCAAATGCTACCCGGTTACATACCCGCCATCGCATCCGATGCATTTGCGCAACAAATCCGGTACAAAGTAATCGAGTCTAGCTGTCGGCAGCCGCCGCATCAGCAGTCATAGGTATTAGCGTTATGGCGCATTCCGAGCAAGCGAAGGTGTATGCTCGCATTAGCCAAATTTCAAGACGAAATAAATAGTAGTACGAATATAAATCCTGCGTCCAAAGCCAATAGCCAAATACCTTGCAACGACGCAATGCTCTGAGAATTCTACGCAGGGACCGCTAAGTCAGTCCATCTTTTCGCCGCATTAATAAGATCACCCAAACTAATATCCTCAGAATAATAATTGCTTGTTACCAAGCCATTTCTATCCTCAAATTCAAACTTTGCTCCCCGACGAGTCGACTCTTTGTCCACAGTTTTCCTGGCAGGACCATAGCATAGCAGTCCAAAAAAACTAACATCAGCCACATCACATTTTCCGTGAAGCAATAGTAAGTTTAGTAAAAACTCCATAAAAATCTTACCCGCTTTTAGTTGCACAAGGTAATCAGATTTATTACCTTGCTTCATTTCCATCAGAAAAATAAAGAGGCGACCGGCCCTACTGCATAAAAAAATAGCATCATTTCTCTTCAGTATCCCTGAT
>JBEVMD010000024.1:0-3475 GCA_040508835.1 Duganella sp.
AGCCCGTAAATCCGGCCGTGGCGCACACGGTGCGGTCGAGCAGGGACGCACCGAGCTGGTTGAAGAACCGCGACGACATCGACTCGCCCTGCACCAGCCCCATGGTGCCGCAATAGCTGTACGGCAGGATGGCTTCGGGATCGCGCGCGGCAATCGGTTTCAGGCGGTCGGCAATCGTGCGCAGCGCCTCGTCCCAGCTGATGCGCTCGAACTGGCCTTCGCCCTTGGCGCCCACGCGGCGCAGCGGATACAGCAGGCGTTCGTCGTGGTAGGTGCGCTCGGTGTAGCGCGCGACCTTGGTGCACAGCACGCCAGCCGTGGTGGGATGGTCGGGGTCGCCTTTGACGGCAGTGGCCACGCCATCTTCCACCGTGACCAGGATGGCGCAGGTATCGGGGCAGTCGTGCGGGCACGCTGCGCGCACTTGTGTGGTTGTCATGTCTGGATCCGGAAGCAGGTGCTGAAAGCAGTATGGTAAACCAATCCGGCACCGAGCCCGAGGCGGGTCATGCCGGCGTTGCGTCCCCTCTGGATAAGTTTGACGCAGCCGGGCTACAATGGGCCTTCTCGCTGCTCGCAAGGCCAGCGAAACCCCTATGGAGAAGCAGATGAAACTAGTTGAGCCCATCATTGCGTTTCAATCCGAAATACAGCAGATCCGCCGCGACCTGCACGCCCATCCAGAACTTTGCTATGAAGAACAACGCACGTCCGACGTGATCGCCGAAAAACTGACGGCGTGGGGCATCCCCGTCATCCGCGGCCTGGGCGTGACCGGCGTCGTCGGCATCATCAAGAACGGCACGTCCGCGCGCGCCATCGGCTTGCGCGCCGACATGGATGCCCTGCCCATGCAGGAAGTGAACACATTCGAGCACGCGTCGCGCCATTCCGGCAAGATGCACGCGTGCGGCCATGACGGCCATACGGCCATGCTGCTGGGCGCAGCAAAACACCTGGCTGAGCATCGCCACTTCGATGGCACGGTGTACCTGGTTTTCCAGCCGGCCGAAGAAGGCGGTGCCGGCGCCAGGCGCATGATCGAAGACGGCCTGTTCGAGCAATGCCCGATGGACGCCATCTACGGCATGCACAACTGGCCCGGCATTCCCGCCGGCCACATGAGTGTGGTGGCGGGCCCGATGATGGCGTCCAGTAACGAGTTCTACCTCACCATCAAGGGCAAGGGCGGCCATGCGGCGCAACCGCACAAGGGCATCGACCCGGTGATGGTGGCGGTGCAGATCGCGCAGAGCTGGCAGACCATCATCAGCCGGCAAAAAAGTCCGCTCGATACGGCCGTGCTGTCGATCACCCAGATCCACGCGGGCAGCGCCACCAACGTGATCCCCGACGAAGCCAGGATGGTGGGCACGGTGCGCACCTTTACGGTGCCGGTGCTGGACATGATTGAGCAGCGCATGGGAGAGATTGCGCAGCACACGGCGGCCGCGTTTGGCGCCGAGGTGGAATTCCGCTTCCGCCGCAACTACCCGCCGCTGGTCAACCATCCGGCCGAAACCCGCTTTGCCGTGGAAGTGATGAAAGAGGTGCTGGGCGCCGACAAGGTGGACGACAACGTCGAACCAACCATGGGCGCGGAAGATTTTGCGTACTTCCTGCAGGCCAAGCCCGGCTGCTATATGTTCATCGGCAACGGCGAAGGCGATCACCGCGATGGCGGCCACGGCCTGGGTCCGTGCGTGCTGCACAACGGTAGCTACGACTTCAACGACAACCTGCTGCCGGTCGGCGCCAGTTTCTGGGTCAAGATGGTGGAGAAGAGCCTGCCGCTGGCACGTTAAATCCGGTTCGGGCCGCTCCCCACCCGCACGCCGGGATTCAGCTCTTCCAGCCCGGCCAGCACGGCGGAATGATCCGCCTGCGGCATTGTCTCTGCCAGCGTTTCGAATCGTTCCGTCACCAGCGCCGTCACCGGCAGCACCACGCCGGCGGCAGCCGCCGCAGCCAGGATGTTGCGCTGGTCTTTCAGCTGGGTCGTCACCTTGCCGCCGGCGACAAAATTGCGGTCCAACATGCGCTGGCCATGCACATCGAGGATTTTGCTTTCGGCAAAACCACCGCGTAACGCCGCCCGCATTGCGGCCGGATCGGCGCCTGCCGCTTGCGCAAGCAGCAGCGCTTCCGCCACGATATGGATGGTCGCCCCCACGATCATCTGGTTGCACAGCTTGGCCACCTGCCCGCTGCCGGCCGGCCCCACCAGCGTGGCCCGGCCCAGGGCCGCCAACACGGGCATTAATTGCTCGAAGTCGTCCACGCTGCCGCCCGCCATGATGGCCAGCATGCCAGCAGCCGCGCCACCCACGCCGCCGGAGACGGGCGCATCGACAAAGCGGCATCCGTTCGCCTGCAGCAGCGCATCGAAGGCCTGCGCCTCGGCTTGCCGGGTGGAGCTCATGTCGACCCACAGCGTGCCCGGCGTCAGCGCTGGCAAGGCGTCATGTAATACCTGGGCGACAACGGGACCCGCTTCCAGCATCGAGATCACGATTCCAGCATCGCGCACGGCGTCGGCCAGCTGCACCACCGGCCGGGCGCCGGCCTCGGCGAGCGCTTCAGCTTTGGCGGCGGTGCGATTCCACACCGTGAGGTCCTGGCCGGCAGCCAGTAACCGCCGCGCCATTGGCTCCCCCATCAAGCCGATACCTAGAAACGTTATTCGCATGGACAATTCGGCTCCCGATCTGGTGACAACAACGGTGCACGGGCCTGTTTTCCGGAACCCCGGTACAATCTCGGCAGCCGTATAAGATGAATACAGCACTAACTTAGCAAGGATACTATGTTCGCGAAAAAACTGATGGTGGCAGCGGTCGCCCTGGGTCTGTCCCAGGTGGCATTTGCCCAAGAAAAGATGATCGACTCCGTGTCAGTGGACTACGGCACCGCATCGAAACAACGCATGGTCCGCCTGAGCGCCGCCAAGGATTGGGACAAGCAGTGGTTCCAGTCGAACGGCACCCATCTGAGCGGATACTGGGAAGCGAGTGCCGGTTACTGGCGCGAGAACCAGTACCGCAACATCCCAGGCCAGGAGGAAAGCCTGTGGGACGTGGGCTTCACTCCGGTGTTCCGCTTCCAGAACGACAGCAAGAAGGGGATTTACTACGAAGCGGGCGTCGGCGTTCACCTGTTGTCCAGCCTGTATAAAAATGATGGCAAGGAACTGTCGACCGCGTTCCAGTTCGGCGACCACATCGGCATCGGCTACGTCATGCAGAATAACTGGGAGGTCGCCCTGAAGCTGCAGCATTTCTCCAACGGCAGCATCAAGCGCCCGAATGGCGGTGCGAATTTCCTGGAAGTGAAAGCGGCATACCACTTCTAAGCCGCATAAGATGATCGGCGCTTCTTCGGAAGCGCTTTTTTATGCCTTTTTTATCGGCACTCAAATGCAAAAAACCCCCGACCGGATCACCGGAAGGGGGTTTTTCTATATAACTAGCCTGAC
>JBEVMD010000039.1:0-4100 GCA_040508835.1 Duganella sp.
GCCTACACCCAGGCCGAGCGCCGCACCATGGCGGCCGCCAAACCGGCCGAGGGCAAGGCAGAGGGCGGCAAATGAAGCAGGCCTGGGACCTGGCGCGGCTCAATTACGAGCCGATGCAGGAGTCCGACCTGGCCGACGTGGTCGCGCTCGAGCAAAAAGTGTATCCGCACCCGTGGTCCATGGCCAACTTTACCGATTCGCTCAAGAGCCGCTACCAGGCGTGGGTGGTGCGCGGGCAGGACGGCACGCTGCTTGGCTATTTCCTGCTGATGGCCATTGTCGACGAGGCGCACCTGCTCAACGTGGCGGTGGCGGCCGAACGCCAGGGCCAGGGCCTGGGCCACCTGCTGCTGAACCAGGCCGTGGCCTGCGCGCGCGGACTGGGCATGGCGTCAGTGCTGCTGGAAGTGCGGCCATCGAACACGCGCGCGCTGCATATTTATGAGCGCTACGGATTTCAACAGATCGGCCGCCGCAAGAATTACTATCCGGCCGCCAACGAGCAACGCGAGGACGCCATAGTGATGCGGTTCGACGTATGAGTGTATCGCCCCGCAATGCGGTGTTCCTCGATGAAATGGGCATCGGCGCGCTGTGGAAGCTGCGCCAGCCCGGCCCGGCGTTCGAGCAGACCGAGCAAACCGAGCAGTCGGACCGGGCCGAGCCTGCATCCGTGGCAGTGGGGCAGGCGGCTGTCGCCGACAGGCGTCCGGCCTCCGGCCCGCGCCCGGCGCCCGAAACGTTGTCGGCACCCCTGCCTGAAACCCTGCCTGAACGTCTGGCTGAACGGCCGCCTGCATCCCGGGCCGAATCGCTGCCCGAGTCGGCGCCCGGCATGGCTGTCGGGCTGGTCGCCGCACTGGCGCCCGAGCTGGCGGCTGACGCGGCCGCCACCCCCGCTCCGGCCCCTGGCCGCCTGGCTGCGGCGGTGACCGAGCGCATGTCGGCGCCGGCGCCGGTTTCTGCACCGGCCCCGGCCCCGGCAACGCCCACGTTTACCGCACGCGCGACTACGCCGGCGCCCGCCGACGACGATTCCATGGCATGGTTCGACGACGTGCCGGCCGCTCCGCGCGCGCCGGCAGTACCCCGGGCGCAGCCGCAACCGGTGAGCGATGCGGCGATTGCCGCCATGGACTGGCCCGAACTGCAGGCCGCCGTCTCCAGCTGCACGCGCTGCCCGCTGTCCCTCACGCGCCGTAACGCCGTCAATGGCCGCGGGCCGGAGCGGGCATCGTGGTTTGCCATCATCGCCGGCCCCACGCGCCAGGACGAGGCCGATATCGTGCCGGCGACCGGCGAAGCGGGGCAACTGCTCGACAACATGCTGCGCGCCATCGCCGTGAAACCGGAAGCCGATGTGTACGTCACCGGGCTGGTCAAGTGCCGCCCCGCAACCGACGACGGCGCCGACCGCGCGCCCACCGCGGACGAACTGACCGCCTGCCGTCCGTACCTGCACCGCGAGCTGGCGCTGGCCGGCGCCACCATGGCCATGACCTTCGGCCAGCTGGCCGCCAGGGGCCTGATGATGGGCCCGGCTGCGCGCGGCAAGGTCATGCGCTACGGCGCCGGCAACCTGCCGGTGGTGGCCACCTATCATCCCGACGATTTATTGCTCCGGCCGCAAGACAAGGCCAAGGCCTGGGGCGACCTGTGCCTGGCCAGGACGGCCCCCGCCCGTGACTGACGACGGCCTGCCCGACGCGCCGGGGTCGCCTCCCGAGTCGCCGCCCGAGTCGCTGCCCAGGCTGCGCTCCGGCTGGCCCGGGCAGCTGTCCGCGTCCCTGCCCGAACCGCCGCCAGACGCCTATCAGGCGCGGTTCGCGCAGCGTTGGGGCCATCTCGACAATCCCCGCGTGCGCGCCCTGGCCTGGCTGCTGGACGCGCCCGACCTGCTCGACCCCGCCTCGCCGCATTGGCACGGCCGCATCGCCACGCTCGGTACGGTGACGCCCGCGGTTGCCGCCTGGCTGTCCGCGCTCGACCGCGACCCGGCGCCGCTGGACGCCGCCCTGGGCGAGCGCTTTTACTCGCGCCTGGGCCTGTTTGCCGAAAAGCTGATGGCGTTTTATTTTGCCGGACAGGGCACGCTGGTGGCGCACGGCCTGCAGGTGCGCGCCACCCGCAACGACACGGTGGGCGAATTCGATTTCCTGCTGCGCGAGGGCGCGGCGCTGGTCCACCTGGAGTTCGCCACCAAGTTCTACCTGCTGGACGCGGCCAGCGCCGGTCCCGACTTCAACGGCCTGATCGGCCCCAACCTGGCCGACACGCTGGGCGCCAAGATGCGCAAGATCTTCGACAAGCAGCTGGCGCTGGCTTGGCACCCGGCCGCGCAGCCGTTGCTGCCGCAGCCGGTGGACCGGGCCCAGGCGCTGGTGAAGGGGTGGCTGTTTTATCCGTTCGACCGCGCGCCCGGCGCGACGCCCGGCATTTCGCAAGCGCATTGCCACGGCTTCTGGCTGGCGGCGGGGCAGTTGCCGCTGCTGGCGGGGGAGCACTTTTGCATCATGCCGCGCCTGCAGTGGCTGGCGCCGTTGAAGGTGGTGTCAAGCGAAGGCATCGACCGTGCCGCATTGCACGCGGCGCTCGAAGGCGAGCCGGCGCCGGTAATGGTGGCGGTGCTGCGCCGGCAAGGGACGTGGCTGGTGGAAGCGCGGCGCGGGTTTATCGTGCCCGACGACTGGCAATCGCAGGCCGCGCAGCGGCGGCTGGATGGGGTGCTGCCTTAACGCGCCCTGACGTTCGATTGGATTCCCGCCGGCGCGGGAATGACGGCTTTCCGGCTGGCGGCAGGTTCCTAGTGCTTGGCCTCGCCAATCAGCGCCACCGAATCGAACTCGCGCTGGTTGGCATAGTGGCGGCGCAGGATCACGAACATGGTGCCGGCCAGGAACAGGCCGAAGATCAGGATGATCACGTTCAGGTTCAGGTGGCCGCGCAGCATCAGCGAATAGGCAGCCAGCATGGTCAGGATCGACAGGTTCTCGTTGAAGTTCTGTACCGCGATCGAGTGCCCGGCGCTCATCAGGGCGTGGCCGCGGTGTTGCAGCAGCGCGTTCATCGGCACCAGGAAGAAGCCGCCCAGCAAACCCACCAGCACCAGCAGCGGATACGCCAGCATCACCGAGTTCACCAGCGTCATGCCCATCACGATCACGCCCATGGCGATACCGACCGGTATCACGGACAGCGACTTGCGCAGCGTGATGCTGCGCGCGGAAATGATGGCGCCCAGCGCCACGCCGATCGCTACCACGCCCACCAGGCTGGTAGCCTGCTCGTACGACAGTTTCAGGGTACGGTTGGCCCACTCGAGCACGATGAATTGCAGCGTCTGCGCCGCGCCCCAGAACAGCGTGGTCACGGCCAGCGAAATTTGGCCCAGCTTGTCTTTCCACAGCATGCCGCAGCAGGTGGCGAATTCACTGATCAGTTTGATGGGATTGCGTTCCTGGTGGCCGTACTTGCAGCCGGTATCGGGAATGCGGGTGTTGAAGATCGCGGCCATCGCATAGATGACCACCACCACGCACAGCGCCGCCTGGGTGGGCGTGTCGATGCCGGTGTCGATGAAGGGGAAGTCAAAGCCGAGCAGGATCGACGACAGCTTGTCGCCGACCAGCGCGCCGCCCATGACGGTGCCGAAGATAATCGACATCACGGTCAGGCCCTCGACCCAGCCGTTGGCGGCCACCAGCTTTTCGGCCGGCAGCAGTTCGGTCAGGATGCCGTACTTGGCGGGCGAATACACGGCCGCGCCGAAACCGACGACGGCGTACGCCACCAGCGGATGCACGTGGGCAAAGATGAGCAGGCAGCCGCCAACCTTGATCAGGTTAGAGATGAACATCACTTTGCCTTTTGGCATGGAATCGGCAAACGCGCCGACAAACGCCGCCAGCAGCACGTAAAACAGCGTGAACGACAATTTCAGCAAGGGCGTGATCCACCCCGGCGAATTCATGTTAATTAACAGGTCAATCGCGACGAAGAGTAAAGCATTGTCAGCCAGCGAAGAAAAGAACTGCGCTGCCATGATGGTATAAAAACCACGATTCATACGGGATTGCCTGAAAACTGGATTGGCTTGCTTT
>JBEVMD010000067.1:0-3479 GCA_040508835.1 Duganella sp.
TGCGTGACGGCCGCATCGCGTTCGATCTGCCGCGCGACCAGGTCACGCCGCAGATGATCGCCGCGCTGTACCAGGGCGAGCAAGATGGGCAGGCCGGCGAACCCGGGCCGGACCGGCTGCCCGAGACGCCGGAAGCGGTCGCGATCAGGGCCGGCATCGGCGCGTGCCTGTGACCGCGCTGGCTGCTTCCACGGCGCCTTTGCCGGCGCGCCTGCAGCGCGACCCGGCCTGGCGCGGCCGCATCGTCGCGTGCGTGCTGGCCGTCGTCATCGTGTGGCCGATGCTCGTCACCAGCGAATTCAAGCCGTGGATTTTATGGGACTGGCAAAGCCTCACCGCCACCGGCCGCTTCCTGTCCGACTTCCTGGTGCCGGCGCACGATCCCGAATTCCTGCAACTGCTGCTGCGCGAGACCTGGCAGACGGTGGCCATTGCCACCGCCGGCCTGGCGCTGGCGCTGCTGGGCGCCATTCCCGCCACGCTGACGATCACCGGCCGGCTGTCGATTTCCGCCATCGGCACCGGCCGCACGCGCCTGCCCGCGCAGCTGCTGCGCCAGGGCGTGCGCTGGCTGCTGATCCTGCTGCGCAGCGTGCCCGAGCTGGTGTGGGCGCTGCTGTTCGTGCGCATCATCGGCTTCGGCCCCACCGCCGGCGTGCTGGCCATCGCCCTTACCTACTGCGGCATGCTGGGCAAGGTGTATGCCGAAATCCTGGAGTCCTCCGACGCCCACGCCACCGACACGCTGCTGGCCAACGGCAGCGGCAGACTGGCGGCGCTGCTGTACGGCGCGCTGCCGGAATCGGCCTCCGAACTGATGTCGTACACGGTGTACCGCTGGGAATGCGCGATCCGCGGCTCGGTGGTGATGGGTTTTGTGGGCGCCGGCGGCCTCGGTCAGCGCATGGACGAATCGATGAAGATGCTGGCCGGCGCCGAGGTGTCGTCCATGCTGCTGGTGTTCGTGGCGCTGGTGGCGCTGGCCGACCTGTTTTCCAAGATTTTACGGCGGCGGCTCGGATGAAGCACGTGTCGAATTCTCCCCATCTCGCCATGCCCAAGCCGCCCGCCCGCGACTGGACCGTGATCGCCCTCATGGCGCTGCTGGTCGCGCTGGTGGTAGCCAGTTTTGCGTCGCTGCCCCTGAAGTGGCGCGACTTTTTCACCATGGACGCCATCACCAGCGTCACCGAAATGCTGGCCGGCTTCGCGCCGCCCGAAACGGCCACGCCGTTCCTGGTCAAGACCGCGTGGGCCACGGTGGAAACCATGTCGATGTCCGCACTGGGCACCCTGCTGGCGGTGATCGCGGGCCTGGCGCTGTCGCTGCCCGCGTCGGGCCGGCTCGGCAAGGCGCCGCGCGCGCTGGTGCGCGCCGTGCTCAATGTGCTGCGGTCGATTCCGGAACTGGTGTGGGCGTCGATCCTGCTGATCGCCGCCGGCCTGGGGCCGTTCGGCGGCACGCTGGCGCTGGCCGCGCACACGGCCGGGGTGCTGGGCCGCCTGTTTGCGGACGCACTGGAAAACGCGCCGCCCGGCCCCGAACAGGCACTGCGCGCAAACGGCGCGTCGCCGGCCAGCGCCTTCCTGTATGCCACGCTGCCGCAAACGCTGCCGCAGATGCTGTCGTACACCCTGTACCGCTGGGAGAACAATATCCGCGCCGCCGCCATCCTGGGCGTGGTGGGCGCCGGCGGCCTGGGACAAATGCTCAAATACCACCTGTCGCTGTTCCAGATGCAGCAGGCGGCCACCGTCATCCTCGCCATGCTGCTGCTGGTGGCCGTGGTGGACGCCGTCAGTTACGCGCTGCGGCGCGCCCTTACAAGATAAAACCCATGTCCATGCTGGAACTGCGTCACCTGTCCAAGTCGTACGCCAACGGCCGCCCGGTCCTGGCCAACCTGTCGTGGACCTTCGAGGCCGGCGAGTTCGTGTCCATCATGGGCGATTCGGGCGTCGGCAAATCCACGCTGCTGAATTTGATCGCGGGACTCGATACGCCCGATGCGGCGCCCGGGGAGTCGCCCATCGTCATCGACGGCGTGGCCATGGCGGGCCTCGATGACGATGCCGCCACCCGTCTGCGGCGCGCGCGCATGGGCTTTATCTTCCAGGCCTTTCACGTGCTGCCGCACCTGACGCTTCTGCAAAACGTGGCGCTGCCGCTTCTCCTCAATGGCCTGCCCACCGGCCGCGCGGCGGAAATGCTGGACGCCGTGGGGCTGGGCGGCCGGGGCGACGACTTCCCCCACCAGCTGTCGGGCGGCGAGATGCAGCGCGTGGCGATCGCCCGCGCGCTGGTGCACCGCCCGGCGCTGGTGCTGGCCGACGAACCGACCGGCAATCTCGATCCCGACACCGCCCACAGCATTCTGACCCTGCTGCGGCGCGAGATCAAGGCCACCGGCGCGTGCGCCATCATGGTCACCCATTCGCACGTGGCCGCCGCCATGACAGACAAAGTCCTACAACTATCGAAATGCGGCATACAAGAAACAACAATCGTCAAGCCATTTGAACAATAAACAAGATAATTCAATTGTCAAACCCTGCAACATCGGGCGCAAAGGAGTATTATTTGCTTAACTTGCACGGTTATCAAGAATGTTGAGTAGCGCTCCACATTCAAATCAATAGTGTGAGCGCTAGCCTTGCTGGGAAGACGTCTTTTTCTTCACGTTTTAAGCTAAGGAGGAGCGAAAAATGAACGTAAGGCAAAAAAAAATGGAGTTGATCGAAGCGATGAATCGTGCTCGGGCGCTGGAACCATCCAGTTTTGTTCCGAACAAGTTGCTCGATACTTTGATCGAAAAAATGAACCTTAAAAACGATGCGGAACTGTGCCGCGTTTTGGAAGTTCAGCCTCCTATCATCAGCAAAATCCGCCACCGCAAGCTGGCGGTGGGTGCCACGATTCTGCTACGGATGCATGAGAAGTCGGAAATCAGCATCCGGGAATTAAAAGATCTGTCGACCGCTTCAATGCATTGAACAGCTACGCTGCCCTTGCCATGCCAGGCGCCGGCATGCGGTATTCGATGTCTGAAAACCCGGCGCCCCCAAATGCAATCCTGCGATCAGCCGATCCAGCGATCATGCTTCAGCCCAAACCCCGCTGATAGCAGCATTTCTTCCTCCTGTATCGCCAGCCTCCCCTCCTGCCTTGTCGTTCCCGCTATCAGTCGCCGTTGTCACCGCTTAAAAAAATTCCGGATGGCGCTGCACCAGTTCCTGTTCCAACTTGGTCACGGGTTCGAAATTGACCACGTCCGGCGCCAGCGCGCGGCCGATGTCCCAGCTGCGCCAGGCGCGCGCGCTGTCGAACCGCGTGAGCAGCAGGTCGCCCAGGTCCTTGTACGCTCCCGCCAGCGCCGGATTGGCGGCAAGGACTTCGCCAAACAGCTGCAGGCTTTCCTGCGTCTGCCCCAACTGACGGCGGTT
Organism: Duganella sp.; assembly: GCA_040508835.1. GTDB lineage: Bacteria > Pseudomonadota > Gammaproteobacteria > Burkholderiales > Burkholderiaceae_D > Rugamonas. The sequence goes on from JBEVMD010000067.1 coordinate 3,445, forward strand.
GTTCGCCTCGAACAGTTTGAGCATGTAACCCTTGC
>JBEVMD010000089.1:0-11805 GCA_040508835.1 Duganella sp.
CTCTCTTTTCTGCACACCATGCAGGTACTGGGCCTGAACGAATTGCCCGAGGGCCTGTTCAGCCAATACCAGGCCATTAACGTGGCGCTGTGGCGCAGCCTGGAACTGGGCGAAGTCACCAAGGATTTCCTCAAGGTCGAGCGCTTCCGCATGACCTTCCTGGCGCACCAGCTCGACCTCGATCCCGAGCAGGCCAGCAATATTTACATGGCCTCGCTGGCCAACACGGTGGTGCTGATCGACGGCGCCAGAGAGCTGTGCACGCAGCTGGCCGCCATTGGCGAGGTCGGCATCATCACCAATGGCGTCGAGCACATCCAGAACCTGCGTATTGCCAGCTCCGGCCTGCAGGATGCGATTTCGTTCGTGGCCACGTCGGAAGCCTGCGGCTATCCGAAACCCGACGTGCGCTTTTTCGAGTACGCCGCCAACATGGCGAAGCCGTTCGACCGGCGCGAAGCCATCATCATCGGCGACCGGCTCGACGCCGACATCTTGGGCGCCAACCGCTACGGCATCGACAGCTGCTGGTTCAACCCGGACCGGCTGGCCAACAGCTCGGCGGCGGTGCCCACGTTCGAGGCAGCGCGCCTGGCGCAAATCCCCCAGCTACTGGGCGTTTAACGTCCTCTGATCGCTTGTTGCGATACGGCGCCCGTTGTAAGATTAAAAACCCGGTGTAGTCACCCTGTGGCTGACCGCGGATCGCTACGCCGAAATTTAATACAAGAAAGGTAATAAATAATGATACATCCGACTGCCATCGTTGATAGTGGCGCAAAACTGGGGACGGGCGTTACCGTCGGTCCCTACACTATCATCCACGGAAACGTCATCATCGGAGACAATACGCAAATCGGTTCCCACTGCGAGATCGGCGTGCCGTCCGCCCTGGCCGGTGGCGCACCGCTCATTATCGGCAAGTCTTCCCTGATCCGGTCGCACAGCGTGTTCTACGAAGGTTCGGAATTCGGCGACAACCTGAGCACGGGCCACCGCGTGACAGTCCGCGAGAAAACCAAGGCTGGCAATGGTTTCCAGATCGGCACGCTGGGCGACATCCAGGGCCATTGCACCATCGGCGAGTACGTCAAATTCCACAGCAATGTCCACATCGGCCAGCACTCCACGATCGGCAACTATGTCTGGATCTTCCCGTATGTCGTGCTGACCAACGATCCGCATCCGCCAAGTGAAACCATGATGGGCGTGACCATTGAGGACTACGCCGCCATCGCCACGATGTCGATCATCCTGCCAGGCGTGACCGTCAAGTCCGGCGCGCTGGTCGGCGCCCACAGCTCGGTCAACCGCACCGTCGAGCCCGACACTGTGGTGGCCGGCACTCCGGCCAAGTTCATCTGCAACACCATCGATATCAAGTTGAAGGACGGCTCGGGCAACAGCGCCTATCCATGGCGCAAGCGCTTCCATCGTGGTTATCCTGAGGCTGCCGTTGCCGCATGGGTGGCGGAGTTCGCCTCCGCTTGATCGGTCGCTGCAGGGCGGGAGCCCGAACAGCCGCGCAGGCCCGCGGCTGAACCGGTCGGACGCCGTGCTCGATCGAAGCACGGGCGCCGTAGCGCGCCGGGTTGGTGCTTACCGTCCCCGGAACCGCTGGATGGCGGCGTCCACCATGCCTTCGGCGCTGCCGCTGCGGTCGAACTGCTGGCGCAGGTAGTGGGCGTCGCTGCCCTCGTGGCTGGCGCGCACCAGGTGTTGCAGGCCTTCGGAGCCGCCCAGCGCGGCGCCGTACGGTTCCATCTTGCGCAGCGTGGTGAGAATGTCTTCGCGCAGCGACAGGCTCTCGTAGGTTTTCGGGTGCACCAGCGTGCCGTCCAGGCCGAAGCGGCAGGCCTGGAAACGGTTGTAGTTGTATACCAGGTAGTCGTCCTCGGCCGGGGCTTCCTCGCGCCGTTCCAGCAGGTAGCTGCACAGCGCCTGCAGGTACGCGGCCAGCGCGGCGGCGCGTTCCACCGTCAGCGGCGTGTCGCACACGCGCAGTTCGATGGTGCCGAACTCGGGCTTGGGGCGGATGTCCCAGTAAAAATCCTTCATGCTCTTGATGACGCCAGTGTGCTCCATCTTGGCAAAATACTCGTGCTCGAAATTGTCCCAGCTGAGCGTGAACGGCGCGCGCCCGCTCATGGGAAACGCAAACACCGAGTTCAGGCGCGCCGAGTTGAACAGCGTGTCATTGCCCTGCACATACGGCGACGACGACGACAGCGCTATAAAATGCGGCACGTAGCGGCTCAGCGAATGCAGCAGGAACAGCGCATCGTCGCCGGACGGGCAGCCGACGTGCACGTGCTGGCCGAAAATCGTGAACTGCTTGGCCAGGTAGCCGTACAGCTCGGACACTTCCTTGAAGCGCGGCTTGGAAAAGATGCGCCGCTCCGACCATTTCTGGAACGGATGCGTGCCGCCGCCGCAAATGCCGATATTGAGTTGCTCGCCCGCCTGCACCAGCGTGTCGCGGATGACCTGCAGCTGCGCCACCAGTTCCGTGTGGTTGGTGTGGACGTCGCTGTTAATCTCGATCATGCTTTCGGTGATCTCGGGCGTGACGTTGCCGGGAAACGGCTTGCGGCCCAGCAGGTGCAGCAGGTCGGGGCTGGACGCGGTCAGGTCGTAATCGGACAGGCTGACCAGTTGCAGTTCCAGTTCCACGCCCATGGTCAAAGGCTGCGACGTATTAAATTTTTCCAATGGCATATCAGTCCTCCTTCTTGGTGGTTTCGGCAGCCCAGATCAGCGCGCGTTGCGTGACGATCGGCCCCACCACTTCCAGCATCAGGGTCATGGCGGCCAGTGCGGCCAGCTCGTCGACCAGCACGATGCCCATGTAACGGGTCTGCTCCAGCAGCAAGGTGACAAACACGGACATCGGTGCCAGCGCCACGCCGGTGAGCATGCCCTTGCGCCACGAAATTCCGCCCACCTTGGCAAACACGGCCACGCTGGCCGTCTTGACCAGGAAGCGCGCCAGCAGCAGCACCAGGCCCAGGCCGGCGCCTTCCACCACGCGGTCCCATTCCAGCGTAGACACGGCAAACACGAACAGCAGCACGGTCAGCAGTTCGCCGATGCCGCCGAAGTTGCGCTCGGTACGGCTGAACGCTACCCGGCTATGGCGCGCAGCCAGGCCGAACGTCAGCGTGGCCAGCACGGGCGACACCTCGAACGCGGACGAGCCGGCCACCAGCAGCACCACGCCCAGTGCAAAGGCAATCGTGCCGTCCTGCGCCAGCGCGCCCAGGCGGCGCAGCACGGCCGGCACCAGGAAGCCCAGCACGGCGCCCATGGCGGCCGAGACCAGCAGCTCGATCAGGCTGTGCGAGATGGCTTGCGTCAGGCTGCCCGAGGTTTCGAACACCCAGAAACCGACCACCACTTTAAACACGAACACGGCCAGCACGCAGTTGATGGCCACCAGGTGCAGCACCCGCTCCGTCACCTGCCCCGAGCTGTTCTGCTCGTTAATTACGCGCAGCACGCCGGCCGGCGACGTGGACATGGCCAGCGACGCCAGCAGCAGCGAGGTGAGCGGCGGCATGCCCGTCAGGTGGGCGATCAGGTACACGACGCCAAACGTGGCGGCCGACTCGACCAGCCCGCTGACCAGGATCCACGGATTGATGCGCAACCAGCGCAGATTGATGCGGTAACCGAACTCGAAGAGGATCAGGCCGAACGCGAAATTGGCCAGCGTGGTGATGGTGCTGGCAGCGCTGCTGGTGAGCGCGGCGGGAAACGCCTGCGCCAGCAAAAAGCCCACCACGCCGTACACGCTGATGCGCGGCAGCCGGGTCCAGCGATGAATAAACTCCCCCGACAGCCACGCCAGGGCGATGGCAAGCGGCCAACCGAGGTCGACCAGAATGGCCTGGAAATCCGGCATCTATTTCTCCTTGTTTTGCAAAAAATATCAGTCTGTTTAGACTATTATGGCCGATTGAACGATACATCTACTGTTCCCTAGGAAACATAAGGAAATTATCCATGCTCGAATTATTGAATGAACACGCCTGTTTCGGCGGTGTTCAACGCTTTTACCGGCACGCGTCGCGCGAGATCGGCCTGCCGATGCGCTTTGCCGTCTTCATTCCGGATAACCGGGCGCAGGCCAGACTGCCGGCGCTGTTCTACCTGGCGGGTCTGACCTGTAACGAAGAAACCTTCATGGTCAAGGCCGGCGCCCAGCGCTACGCGGCCGAAGCGGGCCTGATGTTGATCGCGCCGGACACCAGCCCGCGCGGCGCGGACGTGCCCGGCGAAACGGACAGCTGGGACTTTGGCGTGGGCGCCGGCTTCTACCTCGACGCCACGCAGGATGGCTGGGCCAGGCATTACCGCATGTACAGCTACATCCACGAACTGCGCGAGCTGGTGATTGCCGAGCTGGCGGCCGATGGCGACCGGATCGGCATTTTCGGGCATTCGATGGGCGGCCACGGCGCGCTGACGATGGCGCTCAAGCGCCCGGATGCGTTCCGGTCGGTGTCGGCCTTCGCGCCGATTGCCGCGCCGATCATGTCCCCGTGGGGCAAGAAAGCGTTTACCGGTTACCTGGGCGAGGACGTGGCCAGCTGGGAACAGTACGACGCCTCGGTGCTGATGTCGCGCCTGCAGGCGCCCTTCCCGTCCGGCATCCTGATCGACCAGGGCCTGGGCGACAAGTTCCTGGCCGAGCAGTTATACCCGGAGGTGTTCGAGGCAGCCTGCCGCAGCGCCGGCCAGCCGCTGACGTTGCGGCGCCATGCGCTGTACGACCACGGCTATTACTTCATCAGCACCTTTATCGAAGACCATATCCGCTTCCACGCCAAGAACCTATAGTTTTATTTCCGTTCCCAGCAGCTTGAGAAACTGCGCCAGCCACGCCGGATGGGCGGGCCAGGCGGGCGCGGTGACGAAATGGCCGTCAGTGACGGCCTGGTCCACCGCGATATCGGCGTGGGTGCCGCCGGCCAGCTTGACCTCGGGCGCGCAGGCTGGATAGCAGGCAATGGTCTTGCCACGGATGACGTCGGCCGCAGCCAGCAGCTGGGCGGCGTGGCAGATGGCGGCTATCGGTTTGCCGGCGGCGGCAAACTCCTGCACGATGGCAATCACGCGCGGATTGAGGCGCAGGTACTCGGGCGCGCGGCCGCCGGCAATGGCCAGCGCATCGTAGTGGCCGGTATCGATGTCGTCGAAATTGGCGTTGAGCGCAAACAGGTGGCCCGGCTTTTCGGTGTAGGTCTGGTCGCCCTCGAAATCGTGGATGGCGGTCTTGATGGTGTCGCCGGCGCGCTTGTCCGGGCATACGGCGTGGACGGTGTGGCCCACCATTTGCAGCGCCTGGAACGGCACCATGGTTTCGTAGTCTTCGGCAAAATCGCCGGTCAGAAACAGGATGGTCTTGGCTGTCACGATAGATCCTTTCAAAGCTATGAAAAAGGGCCACGACGTTGCCGCCGCGGCCCCCGATACTACCGTGTTTTCACGCCAGCGTGTCTTAAGCGGCAACCTTGCCGATCACGTTACGGATGGTGGACGCCAGGTCCTCGGCCGAGAACTTGGCCACGTACGCGTCCGCGCCCACGCCCTTGACGTGGTCTTCATTGGTCTTGCCGGACAGCGACGAGTGGATTACGACCGGGATCTTGGCGAAACGCGGGTCCTGCTTGATTTTACGGGTGAGCGTAAAGCCATCCATTTCCGGCATTTCCAGGTCGGTCAGCACCATCGCCACGCGGTCGCTGACGGGCACGCCTTCAGCCCTGGCGCCTTCGGCAATCGCCTGCAGGCGCTCCCACGCTTCCTTGCCCGACTTGGTCATGATGAAGTGCACCCCCATCGCTTCCAGGCCTTTTTCGATCAGGTTGCGCGCCACGACCGAGTCGTCGGCGGCCAGCACCACGGCGCCCGGTTTCAGCAGCACTTTCGGGCCGATGGTTTCGGGATCGACGTCCTTGCCTTCCGGCGGGACCAGCTCGCGCAAAATCGTCTCCACGTCCAGCACCTGCGCCAGGCGCGTGTTTTGCACGTCGCCGTCGACGCGCGCGATACTGGTGACCTTGCCGCCGGCCGTGCCTTCGGCGGTCAGCACCTGGCTCCAGTCCAGGCGCACGATTTCATCCACCGATTCGACAGCGAACGCTTGCGTGGTACGCGCGAACTCGGTGACCAACATGATATTCAGACCGGTTTTTGGGGTCACACCGACGATGCCCGGCAAATCGAGCACCGTGATAATTTGACCGCGCAAATTGACGACGCCCAGCATGTGTGGCGGGGATCCGGCCACAGCTGTCACTTCAGGCATCGCAACAATTTCACGGATTTTGAAGACGTTAATACCAAACAACTCCGAGTGTTCACCATTGGCGTCGGCGCCTAGGCGGAACAGCAACAGTTCGAATTTGTTGGAATTGGTCAAATTACTGCGTTCATCCACTTCCTGCTGAACTGATTTCATAGATCGTCTCCATCGGGTCCGCAAACAGGAGCGAGCCCACCGTGGGCCCTGCCGCCATTGCTCCCGCAGTATAACGTTCGCAACAGTGTTACGGAGCACTTTCAGCCACGTAATCTTGATTCAAAGCACGATAAACAACGGTTCCGGGAGCAACATTGTCAATTAAAATATCACGGCCACGGCTTTGCTTTTGCTAGCTGCCGGCAATGCAAACGCGCGTGGCGTGTCGAAAAAACATGGTACGTTGAATGCCACCTGTTCTCATCCTCGACTAGGAGTACCGGCATGTTCCCTACCTCCCGCCTGGCCGCGCGCGACTGCGCCCTCGCCCTCGCCTTCACCGCGACCCTGGCCGCCTGCGGCGGCAGCAGCGATCACGACAATCCGGACGCGCCCGTGCCGCCCAACACGGGCACCGGCGTCACGCAGGTCGCGACCGGCCTGCAAGCGCCGTGGTCGATCGCGTTCTACAAGGGCACCACGCTGGTCAGCGAGCGCGACACCGCCCGCATCGTGGTCGTGGGCGCCAACGGCGCGCTGACCGCCGTGGCCACGATTGCCGCCGTGGACGGCGGCGGCGAAGGCGGCCTGCTCGGCATTGCGGTGCGCGACGACTACCTGTACACGTATCTGACCGTGGGCACGGAAAACCGCATCGTGCGCTACGCGCTCACGGGCAGCGGCGCGGGCGTGCGCCTGGGCGCCGCGCAGACCCTGCTGGCCGGCATCCCGGCCGCGAACATCCACAACGGCGGCAGGATCGCCTTCGGCCCCGACGGCATGCTGTATGCCACGGCCGGCGATGCGGGCAACACCAGCCGCGCGCAGGACCTCGGTTCGCTGGGCGGCAAAATCCTGCGCCTGACGCCCGATGGCGCCGTGCCGGCCGATAATCCGTTTGCCGGCTCGTTCGTGTACAGCTACGGCCACCGCAATCCGCAGGGCCTGGCCTGGGCGGCGGACGGCACGCTGTATGCGTCGGAATTCGGGCAGGACACGTGGGATGAACTCAATTTGATCAAGGCCGGCGGCAATTACGGCTGGCCGGTCGTGGAAGGCCAGGCCCGCGACAGCCGCTACATCGACCCGCTGCAGCAGTGGAGCACGGCCACGGCCAGCCCCAGCGGCATGGCCATCAACGGCGGCTATATTTATATTGCCAACCTGCGCGGCCAGCGCATCCGGCAAATTCCGCTGGCCAATCCGGGCACCGCCACCGACCGCTACACGACCGAATACGGCCGCCTGCGCGACGTGGTCAATGGTCCCGACGGCAAACTGTGGGTGCTGACCAATAATACGGACGGCCGCGGCACGCCGCGCACGGGCGACGACCGCATTCTCGGTATTCCGCTGTAGTTGCCGGCCTGCGTGCGATCGGCACGAAAAAAAAGGACCCCGGTGGGGTCCTTTTTTCATGGAATGCTGGAGCGGGAGAAGAGTCTCGAACTCTCGACCTCAACCTTGGCAAGGTTGCGCTCTACCAACTGAGCTACTCCCGCGTGGAGAGGCCGCATTATGACAGAATTTTTACCGGCGCGCTAGGGGGTGGCGCACTCCCTTTACCCAGTGCCTGGCGTGCGGCCCATGGTGTAAGCTTCATACTATTTAGCAATGGTAATGAAGGGTTGGAATGGATTCGATTGAAATTGTGCTCATGATGCTGCTGGCGGTGGTCGCCAGCGCTTACCTGATGCGGCTGCTGCCCAGCGCGATACCGCTGCCGCTGGTGCAGATCGCGCTGGGCGCGCTGATCGCCGCCAAGTCGTCGCACGGCGTGGAGCTGGAACCGGACCTGTTTTTCCTGGTGTTCCTGCCGCCGCTGCTGTTCCTGGACGGCTGGCGCATCCCCAAGAGCGGGCTGCTGCGCGACAAGGGCACCATCCTGGAACTGGCGTTCGGGCTGGTGTTCTTTACCGTGATCGGCGCCGGCTTCCTGATCCACTGGCTGATTCCCGCCATGCCGCTGGCGGTCGCGTTTGCGCTGGCCGCCATCGTCTCGCCCACCGACCCGGTGGCCGTCAGTTCGATTGCGTCCAACACGCCGATCCCCAAGCGCCTGATGCACATCCTGGAAGGCGAATCGCTGCTCAACGACGCCAGCGGCCTGGTGTGCTTCCGCTTTGCCGTGGCTGCCGCCATGACGGGCGCGTTTTCCATGGGCACGGCCAGCCTGACGTTCTTGTGGCTGGTGGTGGCGGGCCTGGCGGCCGGCGTGGGCGTGACGCTGGGCGTGACATGGGTGCAGCGCTGGCTCACGCGCCATTTCGGCGAGCCGGTCGGTTCGCCCATCCTGGTCAACCTGCTGCTGCCGTTCGGCGCCTACCTGGTGGCCGAGCGCCTGAATGCGTCCGGCATCCTGGCGGCGGTGGCCGCTGGCGTGACCATGAGCTACGTCGAACTCAGCGGCCATGCCATGGCCAACACCCGCATCCAGCGCTCGGCCGTGTGGGACACGGTGCAGTTCTCGCTCAACGGCGTGATGTTCGTGCTGCTCGGCGAGCAGCTGCCGGACATCTTCAAGGGCGCGCGCGCCACCATCGAGGAAAGCGGCCACCTCAATCCGTGGTGGCTGGCCGTGTACGCGGTGGCCATTACCAGCGGCCTGCTGGTGCTGCGCTTTGCCTGGGTGTGGGCGTCGCTGCGGCTCACCATTTTCAAGCAGCGCCTGCGCCAGGAGCCTGGGCCGCAGATCAAGTGGCGCCTGGTGCTGGCCACCACGCTGGCCGGCGCGCGCGGCACCATCACGCTGGCCGGTGTGCTCACGCTGCCGCTGCTGCTGCCCAATGGCGACCCGTTCCCGGCCCGCGCGCTGACCATTTTCCTGGCCTGCTCGGTGATCCTGCTGTCGCTGCTGATCGCCAGCATCGGCCTGCCCGGCCTGCTCAAGGGCATGACCTTCCCGGCCGAGCCGGAAGAGCAGCAGGAGGAAGACCTGGCGCGCCGCGCCGCCGCCAACGCGGCGCTGGACGCGGTCAAGTCGACCCAGGTAAAACTGATGGAGTCCGATGCCTGCATCGACCCGGACGTGTATCCGGAAGCGGCCGCGCGCGTGATTGCGTTCTACGAGCACAAGCTCAAGGAAGTGGCGCCGGAAAAGGAGACCGCGTGGCGCAAGACCGACGATGCGGAACGCGAACTGCGCCTGGCCGCGCTCAAGGCCGAACGCAAGACCGTGTTCGACCTGGCGCGCCACGACAAGATTTCGGACGCCATCTCGCGCAAGCTGGTGCGCGAGATCGACTTGATGGAAGAGCGCTACCAGTAACGGCGTGCAGCCAGCTCAGGACGCGGCCAGCACAATGGCCGTGTCCTGCTGCAAATGTTCGGCTGCCTGCGGCCGGCCGAACAGAAAGCCCTGGAAGTGCGAGCAGCCCTCGTTTTTCAGCTGCAGGAACTGCTCTTCCGTTTCCACGCCTTCGGCCGTGGTCTTGATCAACAGGCTGCTGGACAGCCCGGTGATGGCGCGGATGATCGCCATCGCCTCGCGGCTCTTGCCCATGTCGCGCACGAACGACTTGTCGATCTTGATGCGGTCGAACGGGAACGAGCGCAGGTAGCTCAGCGACGAGTAGCCGGTGCCGAAGTCGTCGAGCGAAATGAGCACACCGAGCTGTTTCAGGTCGCGCAGGATGCGGAGATTGCCATCGCTGTTGTCGAGCAGGACCGATTCCGTGATTTCCAGTTCCAGCCGGGTGGGATCGAGCCCGGAGTCGTCCAGCGCCTGTTGCACCACCTCGACCAGGTCCGTGCATTTGAACTGCACCGGCGACAGGTTCACCGCCACCATCGCCCCGTTTTCCCACGTCACCGCTTCCTGGCACGCCAGGTGCAACGCGCGCACGCCGATTTCATGGATCAGGCCGGTTTCCTCGGCAATCGGGATGAATTCCATCGGCGCCACCATGCCGCGCGTGGGATGCTGCCAGCGCATCAGCGCTTCGTAACCGGAAATGCGGCCGTCCGATTCGATCACCGGCTGGTAGTGCATTGCCAGCTGGCCCTGGTGCAGCGCGCGGCGCAGCTCGCTTTCCATCTGGCGCCGGTGGCGCGACGCTTCCTCGAGTTCCGCACGGAACACTTCGTAGCGGTTGCGGCCGTTGCGCTTGGCTTCGTACAGGGCCATGTCGCCGTAGCGCATCAGCTCGTCGCCGGTGGCCGCCGCCATGGCGGTGGTGAGCGCGATGCCCACGCTGAGGCCGACGGAAAAGCTGTGACCGTCGATCATGAACGCAGGCGCGACGGCGTCGATCAGGCGCTGGGCGGCGAACTTCGCTTCGTCGAGGCGTTTCAACCGGGGCAGCACCACGGCAAATTCGTCGCCACCCAGGCGCGCCAGCGTATCCTGCTCGCGCAGCGATTTCTTCAGCCGCTTGCCCAGCGCCAGCAACACCTTGTCGCCGAACGCGTGGCCCAGCGCGTCGTTGATGTTCTTGAAATTGTCGAGATCCAGGCACAGGATGGCGGCGCCGGTGTCGCTGTCGATGCCGTCGCGGATGGCCTGTTCCAGGCGCTCGTTGAAAAACACGCGGTTGGGCAGGTCGGTCAGGCCGTCGTGCTGGGCCATGTGGTGGATTTGCGCGTAGGCGGCCAGCTCTTCGGTGACATCCTCGGTGATCACCAGGATGTAGTCGCCGCCCTCGTCCGGACGGGCGCCGATGGCCACCCGGCTGCGCAGGTGGCGCGGGCCGATCGCGGTCTGCACCAGGCTTTCGCTGTTCACTTTTTCCGCTTCGCTCAGGTCGCCCGACGTCTGGCGCCCGATGTAGCCGGCCACGTCCGCGCTCAGGCAGGCTTCCGGCACGTGGCCCACCATGTCGTGCAGCGGCTGGGCGAACAGGCGCCGGGCCTGCTGGTTGGCCAGCAGGATGGCGCCGGTGGCGCGGTCCAGCGCCAGCACGCTGGCGGGAATATTGGCGATCACGGAATCGAGGAAGCGCGACATGCCGGCCATCTGCTGGCTGAACTGCTCGGCCAGCTCCTTGGCTTCGATCAGGCTCAGCTGCTGCTGGCGGCGCTCGGTGATGTCGCGCGTGATCTTGGCAAAGCCCAGCAGGATGCCGTCCCGGTCGCGGATCGCCTCGATCACCACGCTGGTCCAGAATCGGCTGCCGTTCTGGCGCAGCCGCCAGCCCTCCGCCTCGAACCGCTGGTCCTGGCGGGCAATGGCCAGCGCGCGCTGCGGCAGGCCGGCGGCGCGGTCTTCGTCGCTGTAGAACAGCGCGAAATTCTTGCCGATGATCTCGTCCGCGCGATATCCCTTGGCCCGCGCAGCGCCCGCATTCCAGTTGATGACGTGCCCGTCCGGGTCGAGCATGTAGATCGCATAGTCGGACACG
>JBEVMD010000092.1:0-5622 GCA_040508835.1 Duganella sp.
GCGGCCGCTGCGGCGTGGCGCGCGCTTGCGCTTGGGCGCTTCGCCGGAGCCGGCACCCGAGTCGCTGGCCGTGCCGAACGCGCCGGTGCTGCCCGAGCTAGCCGAGCTGCCCGAGCCGGCGGATGGACCGGACGCGCGGGCCGCGCGGCTGGCGCCGGCGATCAGTGCGTCGCGGTCCGCTTCTTCGGCTTCGTAGAAGGCGGTCCACCATTCGCCCAGTTCCGCATCCACTTCGCCCGAGGCGCAGCGCAGCAGCAGGAAGTCGTAGCCGGCACGGAAGCGCAGGTGTTCCAGCAGTTTGTGGGGCGACTTGCCGGTGCGGCGCTCGAAGCGCGGCTGCATGGCCCAGATGTCGCGCATGTCGGTGCCGATCTTGCGCTGCAGCGCCAGCTTTTCCGTTTGCGAATCGAGCACGTCGTCGGCGGCCAGGTGCAGCGCGGGGATGGTCTGCTCGCCGGCGGCGCGGTACGCCGTCCATTTTTCCAGCACCTGGTGCCACAGCAGGGACGCGAACAGGAAGCCCGGCGACACGGTCTTGCCGGCGGCGATGCGCGCATCCGTCGAGTCCAGCGCCAGGGTGACGAACTTGAAGCCCATCGGCTGTTCCAGCACCACGTCCAGCAGCGGCAGCAGGCCGTGATGCAGGCCTTCCTTGCGCAGCTGCTGCAGGCACGCCAGCGCATGGCCGCTCATGAGCAGCTTGAGCATCTCGTCGAACACGCGCGCGGCCGGCACGTTGTCGATCAGGGGCGCCATCAGCGCGATCGGCGCAGCGGTCGTCGGTTCGATCGTGAATTTCAGCTTGGCGGCAAAGCGCACCACGCGCAGCATGCGCACCGGGTCTTCGCGGTAGCGCGCCTCGGGCTGGCCGATGATGCGCAGGGTTTTCGCGCGGATGTCCTCGATGCCGCCGTGGTAGTCCAGCACTTGCCCGTTGGCCGGGTTGTAGTACATGGCGTTGATGGTGAAGTCGCGCCGCACCGCGTCTTCCGCCTGCGAGCCGAAGGTGTTGTCGCGAAGGACGCGGCCATGTTCGTCCTTGGGCGCGTTGTCGGACGTGGTGCCGCGGAAGGTGGTCACTTCCAGCAGGTCCTGGCCGAACATCACGTGCACGATCTGGAAGCGCTTGCCGATGATGAAGGCGCGGCGGAACAGCTTGCGCACCTGCTCGGGCGTGGCGTTGGTGGCGATGTCGAAGTCCTTCGGTTTCACGCCCAGCAGCAGGTCGCGCACGGCGCCGCCCACCACGAACGCTTCGAAGCCGGCTTCCTGCAGCGTGCTGGTGACGCGCACCGCGTTATTGGACAGCAGCTTGGGGTCGATGCCGTGCGCGTCCGGGCCCAGCACCACCGGGGTGCTGGTGTCACGCACCTTGCTCTTGGTGCCCAGGATTTTGCGGATCAGTTTCTTAATCATTGAACAGTTCAATCAGTTGCCAGCCATTGGCGGTGGCGTGCGTTTTCAGGGGGGCGTTGGCATTGGTGGCGATCGGGTGGCTCACCAGCGACATCAGCGGCAGGTCGTTGTGGGAATCGCTGTAGAAATGGACGGTGTCGAAATCGGCCAGCGTCTTGCCCATCTTGGCCAGCCACGCCTCGGTGTGGACGATCTTGCCTTTGCCTTGCGTGGGCGTGCCCAGCAGGCGGCCCGTGATATTGCCGTCGACATCGCGCTCGGGCATGGCGGCAATCAGGTGCTCCACGCCCAGCGCTTGGGCGATCGGTTCGGTCACGAAATGGTTGGTGGCCGTGACGATGGCCACCAGGTCGCCCGCGTCCTGGTGTTTTTTCAACAGCGCCAGCGCGGCCGGGCGGATCTGGGGCACCACCACCTCGGCCATGTACCGGGCGCGCATCGCGTCGAGCTGGGCGCGCGGGAACGTGGCCAGCGTGCCGAGCGCAAATTCCAGGTATTCCACGGCATCGAGGGTCCCGGCCTGGTACTGGGCGTAGAAGCCGTCGTTGCGACGGGCGAATTCGACGGCGTCGACGGCGCCGATGCGCACCAGGAACTGGCCCCACTCGTGGTCGGAATCGATCGGCAACAGCGTGTGGTCGAGGTCAAATAAGGCGAGGTTTTTCATTCTTTTGCTTCCGCCTGCAACCACTCGCGCAACAGCGGCAAGGTGATCGGGCGTTGAGTTTCCAGTGAATATTGATCCAGCGAATCTAGCATGGTCGACAGGGAACTCATGTCTCGCTGGAAATGAGATAGCAAATAGGGTATCACGCCCGGCGACAGCGTCAAGCCACGGGCGGTGGCGGCAGCGCCCAGCGCGGCGACCTTTTCATCGTCGGACAGGCCGTGGATCTGGTAGATCAACCCCCAACCCATGCGCGTGCGCAAGTCTTCGCGCACGGGCAGCACGGCGGGCGCCACCGCGCCGCTGCACACCATGTAGGCATGGTTGGCGCGGATTTCGTTAAACAGGGCAAAGGCGTCGATCTGCGCCACGGGCGACAGTTTTTCGCAATCGTCGAGCAAATACAGGTCGACGTCGGGCGAATACAGGAATTCGGTCTCGATGGAAAACGGCGAAATATAGCGGGCACGCAGTTGCTCGGCTTCGCCGCCGGCCGAGGCCAGGGCCTTGAGCAGGTGCGACTTGCCCACGCCAGCGTTGCCCCACAAATAGGCAAAGTGCTCGCGCGCCGTGCGCGTGGCGAACTGCGCCAGCAGCGCCATCGCCTCGGCGTTTTGCCCGACCTCGAAGGCGTCAAGGCTGTGCGGCTGGTCCGCGCCTAAATCGAGCACCAGCTGTTTCATGGTGTTCCCATCATCTGCATAACGTTGCTGTTTTCATTTTTCTTGTTAACGTTATGCATTATAGAAGGTGCTGCCCTTAACTGCCCGAAACGCCATGGGTTTTTGCTGCCGCGGGCGAGAAAATGGCATGAAATCGGATTTTGATGGTTAAAAACGGCAGGTGGACGGGGCATTTTGATAAAATAGCGAATTGACCGGGCCATCAAAACGCGCTCCGCCTTCTATCCGCCTTCTATTTTACCGCCTCCGCTGCGAAATACACCATGAGCCAACCTTCAAATGTTTCCCTGTCCTACCGTGACGCCGGCGTCGATATCGATGCGGGCGACGCCCTAGTCGAAGCGATCAAGCCATTTGCCAAGCGCACCCTGCGCGAAGGCGTGTTGGGCGGCCTCGGTGGTTTTGGCGCCATGTTTGAGATCAGCAAGAAGTTCAAGGAACCGGTCCTGGTCTCGGGCACCGACGGCGTGGGCACCAAACTCAAGCTGGCTTTCGAGCTGAACCGTCATGACACGGTCGGCATCGACCTGGTGGCCATGAGCGTCAACGACATCCTGGTGCAGGGCGCCGAGCCGCTGTTCTTCCTCGATTACTTCGCGTGCGGCAAGCTGGACGTGGCCATCGCTACCGACGTCATCAAGGGCATCGCCCAGGGCTGCGAGCAGGCAGGCTGCGCGCTGATCGGCGGCGAAACGGCGGAAATGCCCAGCATGTACCCGGCCGGCGAATACGACCTGGCCGGTTTCGCCGTGGGCGCGGTGGAAAAATCGCAGATCATCGACGGCACCAGGATCGCCCCGGGCGACGTCATCCTGGGCCTGGCCTCGTCGGGCGTGCACTCCAACGGTTACTCGCTGGTGCGCAAGATCATTGAAGTGGCCAAGCCGGACCTGGAAGGCGACTTCCACGGCCGCAAGCTCGCCGACGTGCTGATGCAGCCTACCCGCATCTACGTCAAGCCGCTGCTGGCGCTGATGGCGTCGCTGGAAGTCAAGGGCATGGTCCACATCACCGGCGGCGGCCTGGTGGAAAACATCCCGCGCGTGCTGCAGCCTGGCCTGGTAGCCGAGCTGGACGGCAAATCGTGGACCCTGCCACCGCTGTTCACGTGGCTGCAACAGCACGGCGGCGTGGCCGACGCGGAAATGCACCGCGTGTTCAACTGCGGCATCGGCATGACGGTCATCGTTTCGGCAGAGAACGCGGCAGCGGCGATTGCCCAGCTGGAAGCGGCCGGCGAAACCGTTTATACGATTGGCAAGATCCGCGCCCGCGTGGGCGACGAGCACCAGACCATCGTGGTGTAATTTACAGGTGGCTCGCGGGTGATCGGTCATCGCGCGAGAGATTGAATTCCCGCCTGCGCGGGAATGACGGGTTGCAGGCTGGCAGCGTGGTCTGGCGCCTCAGGGTTTCAGGATGCGCGCCACCGGCGCTGGCCGCAACCGGAACGCATCTGGCATCCCCGAGCCCAGCAGCGGACGCAGGTACATGCGGAAGGCGTCCGTCACATCGGTGCCGCTGGCGCTGATGAACTCGTCCTCCATCACGCGCGTCTTGCCGGCCACGGCCTGCAGCGGCTGCAGCGTGTAGTCGACCGAATAAAAGCCCGTGCGCCGGATTGCCACCGAGCCATCCTGGTCGCCCCACATGGCAAACTGCACGGCCTTTTCTCCCACTTCGCGCGCCTCGCGCTGGTCGACGTCCGACACGCAGCCGATGAACGAGCGCTGCAAATAACCGAAGGTATCGCCGCGCACGCGCTTGATGCCGAGTTTGGCCTTGATTTCATCGCACAGCAGATCGGCCAGCGCGCCGGTGCCCGACAGTTGCACATTGCCATGCGCATCGCGTTCGACGTCTTTCGACAGCAAGGTCGCAATGGCTGCGCCCGACGCATCGTGAATCCCCTCAGAGACGGCAATCACGCAGCGCCCATACCTGGCATAGGTTTCCTTCACATCGCGCAGAAAACCGTCAAGCGAGAACACGCGCTCGGGCAGGTAGATTAAATGCGGGCCGTCGTCCGGGAATTTTTTGCCGAGCGCGGCAGCGGCGGTCAGAAACCCCGCGTGGCGGCCCATCACCACGCCCACGTACACGCCAGGCAATGATGCGTTGTCGAGGTTGGCGCCGGCAAACGCCTGTGCCACGAACCGCGCGGCCGACGGAAAGCCGGGCGTGTGGTCATTGCCCACCAGGTCGTTGTCGATGGTCTTGGGAATATGGATGCAGCGCAGCGGATAGCCGGCCTGCTGCGCCTGTTCGCTGACGATGCGCACGGTGTCCGATGAATCGTTGCCGCCGATATAGTAAAACTGTTCGATCTCGTGCGCGCGCAGCACCTTGAAGATTTCAGTGCAGTAAGCCATGTCCGGCTTGTCGCGGGTGGAGCCGAGCGCGGACGACGGCGTGGCCGCCACCAGCTCCAGGTTCTGGCTGGTTTCGCGCGTGAGGTCCACCAGGTTTTCATCGACGATGCCGCGCACGCCGTGCATGGCGCCATAGACGCGGCTGCAATCGCGGAACCGGCGCGCTTCCAGCACCACGCCGGCCAGCGACTGGTTGATGACGGCAGTAGGACCGCCGCCCTGGGCGACGAGAATTTTCCCTGATGGCATGGTGTCTCCTCCGGTGCAATGAGGGAGACTATACCCTGAAATTCCGTGTCGTCGACAGTGCGTGCACATTGGATTCCCGCGCAGGCGGGAATCTCATTTTGTCGACCGGTCACAGGCCATTAACCGCCGCCGATATGCTTGTCGAGAAACTTCTCCACCCGGCCCCAGAAATCGATGCGGTTCTTCGGCAGCGCCCAGCCGTGGCCTTCTTCTTCGTACTCGACCCATTCCACGT
>JBEVMD010000094.1:0-23897 GCA_040508835.1 Duganella sp.
GTGGCATGCGCGAAAGTTAAGCTTCCGTCCCTTACGCGGCCAGTCCCAGCCATACGCCGGCCATGGCAATGGCCGCACCGCTGGCGCGCAGCCACGGGCGCGGCGATTGCACGCGGGCTTGCACAGCGCGGCCGAATCCCCGGCCCAGTCCATGGCCCAATGCCAGGCCGGCCGCGTGCAGCGCCGCGCTGGCCGCCACGAATCCCACGCCGTACAGCAGGCCGCTACCGCTGGCCGGCATTTCCACACCGTGCGCGTAGCCGTGGCACAGCGCAAATGCGCCTACCGCCAGCGCTGCCGGCCGCGCCGGCAGTTTCACGGCAAAGCCGATCAGAAGGCCCAGCAACAGCACCGACGTGACGATGCCCGCCTCCGTCCAGGGCAGCGCAGCGCCGCCCGCGCCCAGCATCCCGCCCACTGCCAGGAAACCCACGAAGCTGGCCGGCAGCAGCCACTGCACGCGGCCGCCCAGTTGCGCGGCCCACAGGCCCACGGCCACCATGGCCAGGATGTGATCGACGCCGGTCAGCGGATGCATCAGGCCCGCCAGGGCGCCTTCCGCGTGGCCCGGGTGCGCCATGGCGCTGCCGCTGGCGGCCAGCGTCAACAACATCAGGTTCAGTTTCGATTTCATGCATGCTCCTTGGTTAAAATAAGTTGGTGCGGTTCGCGCAGCGCGTCGTTCGTTGCCGCTCATCGCCAGGTTGTGCCGGTGCGTTCCGACAGCAGCGCGGCGATCTTGCCGCGGTTGATGTGGTACCCGATGAAGACCAGCTGCGAACGCTGCGCGGTGGCGCGGCCATGGTCCGCCTGCGCGGCGCCCTGTACCGAGATGCGCGTGCGCACGCCCTGCACCAGCAGGGCCGCGTCGCCGCCGGCGCGCACGTAGCCCTTGCTGCGCAGGATAGGCTCGGCCTGGGCGGCTTCCGACAGCGCGGATTTCAATTGCTCGGCGTCCTGCGGCGCATCGCTGCGCAGCACGAACGACAGCCAGCCCGGGTCCTGCTCGTGAAAATGCTTGTGGGTGGCCAGTCCGTGGCTGTGAGCGCCAAGGCCGGAGTGGGCGTGGCCGTTCATGCGCGTTTGCACGGCCAGCGGCGCCGCGTCCGCGCCCGGCATGCTTGCCACCGGCGTGAACACATGCGCGTGTTCGGTGCGCGTGGACTGGTGCAGCCGCAGGCCCAGCGCCAGACGGATGTCGAGCCGGGCGTCGTAGGCCAGCTCCAGGAAGCGCACGTTGGGCGCGCGCCGGCGCACGCGCGCTTCCGCGTCCAGTAACGCGTCTTCGTCCATGCCGTCGATTTTATTGAGGACCACCACGTCGGCAAATTCCAGCTGCTGGTCGAACATGACGGCCACCGGATCGACAGCGCCGCCATGCTCGAAGCGGTCGGACAGTAGCAGCGGCGTATCGATCACGGCCAGCGTGGCGTCGAGGATGAAGTGATCGGCCAGCGCCGGGCTTTGCAGCTGCGCCATCACGGCCGTGGGCAGCGCCAGGCCGGACGTCTCGATCAACACGTGGTCGATCTGCGCGCGGCGCCCGGCCAGGGCCAGCATGGCCGGCACGAACTGCTCGTCGTCGCCGTACGCGATCAGCCCGTGCGCGAAGTCCTGGACGTGGACCTGCGCATCGCCGCTGGCCGATGCGGTGACCACGTCCCTGACCAGCGCCCCGTCCACCGAGATCTCGCCGAACTCGTTGATCAGCAACGCCAGCCGGCGCGTCTGGCGGCGTTCGACCAGGCTGCGCAGCAGCGTGGTCTTGCCGGCGCCGAGAAAGCCGGTGACGATGGTCACGGGGATCGGCTGCTTCATTTGGCGGACGAACCTGGCAACCGGTCGAGCGCAGTCGTCACGTCGGCGACATTGGCCACCAGCGCGGGATAGTCGAGCTGCGGACGCGCCACGATCAGCAGCGGAATGCCCAGCGCCTTGGCCGCCTGCACCTTGGCCTGATAGCCGCCGGCGCCGCCCGAATCCTTGGTCACCACGCAGTCGATGCCCCAGTCGCGCCACAGCGCGGTGTTGAAGTCGGCCGAGAATGGTCCCTGCATGGCGCAGATGCGTTCGCGCGGGATGCCCAGGGCCAGCGCGCGTTCGATCAGTTCCGGTTCGGCGGTCTGGCGCACGAACCACTGCTTGCCGGCCGCGCCGGGCGTCTGCATGAAGGTGGCCAGGTCCTTCGATCCCGTGGCCAGAAAAATGCGCTGGCCCAGCGCCACCGCGCGCGCTGCCGCTTCGTCCATCGTCGCGCACACGTCGCCGTCAGCCGGTGCGACCTCGCTGGGGCGCTCGTAGCGCAGGTAGGCGATGCCCAGTTCCTGCGACAGCGCCATCAATTGTTCGGACATGCTGCGCGCATACGGATGCGTGGCGTCGAGCAGCACCCGCGCCTTTTTTGCGGTGAGCACGCGGCGGCGCGCTTCCACGCCCTGCCGGCCCGACCAGATGGCCACGCCGGGACAGTCCTGGCGCGCGATGTCGCCGCCATGGTCGCTGGCGGCGGACACCACCACCGGCGACGACTGGCTGGTGGCCAGTGCAGCCGCCAGCGCGTTGCCGTCGCTGGTGCCGGAGAAGACCCAGACCGCGTCCTCGGGCAGTGCTTCTTCCTGCTGCGTTTTCACCGGGTCGGGTTGGGCCCAGTCGTTGTAGCCGCGCGGCGTGAAGATCTGGCCGCGCTTGCGCGCCGTGAAGCGGTTGCCCACCACGATGGTGGTGAGCATGTCGAACTTGAGCGCCGGCAGTTCGTCGAGGCGATAGATGTCGACCTGCTGGCCCGGCCGGTACGCGTTGCGCACCACGCCGCACAGCGTGCCCGGGCTTTTCGATTCGAGCATGATCTGCAGCACGCGGTACACGCCTTCCTGGCGGCTGGCGCTTTGCACGTTGTACATCACGCACGCCAGGTCGGCCTGGGCGATGTGGCGCGCGCGGTGCTCGATCCATTCCCAGGGGCACAGCAGATCGGACAGGCTCAAGGTGGCGAAATCGTGCGACAGCGGGGAGCCGAGCAGCGACGCGCACGCATTGGCCGACGTCACGCCCGGCACCAGGTTGACGGCATACGTGTCGTCTTCGCGCATTTCCTCGTACGCCAGCGCGGCCATGGCATAAATGCCGATGTCGCCGCTGGAAATCAGCGCGACCTTCGCGCCGGCGCGCGCGTGTTCGATCGCCAGCTGCGCGCGTTCGCGCTCCTGGGTGAGGGGCGGACTGAAAATCCGCTTTCCCTCAATATGCGGCGCGATCCAGCGCAGATACAGTTCATAGCCCACGATCACGTCGCTGTCGCGCAGCGCGGCGATGGCGCGCGGGACGATCAAATCCTCGTAGCCCGGGCCCACCGACACCAAATTCAAAACACCACTCATCAAATTTCCATCCATTTATCCGACACCACTGCGACGGCGACGCCGTCCAGGCTCATTTTCGGCACCAGCAGCTCACCGCGCGGGCTGGCCACCAGGGCGCAGGGTTCGCACACCCCGTCCAGCCCCACATTCTTCTTTACCCAGTCCGACGGCGTGGTCACCCAGGGCCGCGCCGCCAGCGTGGCGCGCGCGAACACGCGCAGCGGCAGGTCATGCTGCAGGCAAAACGCCAGCAGGCCCGGTTCCTCCGCCTTCAAATCCACGGTCGCCATTTCCCGCACGTCGCGCATGCCGTAGTCGCCGGCCGCCAGCAAGGCCTGCACCACGGCCGCTTCGATCTTCTCGGCTGCCACGCCCTTGCGGCAGCCGATACCGATGGTCAGCGGCTTGAGCGCCTCGGTGGCGGTGGTGACCACCGGCGTGGCGCCCACCGTGTTGGCCACGCGGTAGGCCAGGACATTGCCGCCGCCCTCGTGGCCGGACAGCAGCGCCACCGCGTGGCGGCCCGCCTCGTCCACCACCACCACGGCCGGGTCGCTATGTTTATCGACCGGCAGGCCGTCGAGAAAACGCACGGCGATGCCGCTGGCGGCCACCATGATCCATTGCGCATGGCGGCGGTAAGCCGCCGCAAACTGCGCCTTCTGGGCAATGTCGGGCTGCATCCAGGGACGATACACGTCGCCGCCCAGGCGCGCCTGCAGCACTGCCGCCAGGGCGTCGCCCTCCGGGCGCACCAGCCAGATGCCCAGCGCCGCCGTCCCTGCCGCTGCCCCTCCCGACCGCGCGCCCATGGTTACGCCGCTTCCTCGTTCTTCTTCACCACGCGGAACAGGTGGGTGAAGTCCTTCGAGTACAGGCTCGATTCGGCCGCCACGCCCTTGTCCAGCGCCGCGCCCACCAGCATCATGGTGGTCAGGTTCCACGCGCCGCGCTTGGTCTCTTCCAGGATCGTGCCCAGCGTGCCCTGGTAGCTGCGCTGGTCGGGCCAGCTGGCGCGGTGCACCAGGCTGACCGGCGTGTCCGGCGGATAGTGCAGCAGCAGGTCGGTCACGATCTTTTTCAGGTGAGGACCGGACAGGAAGATGCACATGGTGGCGCGGTGCTCGGCCAGGCGCGCGATCGATTCCAGTTCCGGCACGGCGGACGCGCGGCCCGACACGCGCGTGAGGATCACGCTTTGCGACACCTCCGGCTTGGTCAGCTCCGACTGGATCGCGGCGGCGGCGGCCGTGAACGACGACACGCCCGGCACGATTTCATACGCGATGCCCAGCGCTTCCAGGCGGCGCATCTGCTCCGCCGTGGCGCCGTAGATGGCCGGATCGCCCGAGTGCAGGCGCACCACGTCGATGTCCGCTTCCTTGGCGCGCTGGTAGCAGGCCTGCTGCTGTTCCAGGTCCATTTGCGCGGTATCCAGCAGTTCGGTGCCGGGCGCGCAGTGGCTCAGCATCTCGACCGGCACCAGCGAGCCCGCGTACAGCACCATCTGCACGCTGCCCAGCAGGCGCGCGCCGCGCAGGGTGATCAGGTCGGCGGCGCCGGGACCTGCGCCTACAAAATATACTTTCATCTCATCTTTCCTTTCGTGGCTCGCGACGCACGAGGAGCGTCGCCAGGTAGCCCATGGCCTCGTCGGCCACCAGATCGCCCACGCCGGATGCGAGCAGCTCGCCCGGCAGGCCGATGCGGCGCGCAAACGCGCAATGTTCGGCAATGCCCATCTCGCGCAGCAGGTCCAGCACCCACGGCAGGCGCGTGCCCACCTTCATCAGCACCACGATATCGTGGGTCTCGATGTCGCGGCGCAGCTCTGCCGCCGTTTCGGGGCATGGCAGGATCAGTACCCGCTCCTTGCCCTCGCCCAGCGGCCAGGCCAGCGCCGACGCGGCAGCTGCGTAGCTGGTAATGCCCGGGAAGGTACGCTGCGGCAGGTCGGGGATGCGCTCGCGCAGGCCGGCGAGCACATAGCCGTACGTGGAGTACGTGAGCGAGTCGCCGATGGTCAGATACGCCACGTTGCGCCCTGCCCGCAGTTCCACGGCCAGCGTGTCGGCCAGTTGCGCGTAATGCTCGCTCAGCACCGCGCGGTCCGGGTCCATATTGAACTCCACCTCGCGCAGTTTGGCCGGGTTGGGCGTGAATCCCGCGCTGGCCAGGCATTGCAGGGCTACCGAATCGGCCGCGCCGCGCGCACGGGGCGCATAGATCAGGTCCGCAT
This sequence comes from Duganella sp., assembly GCA_040508835.1. GTDB lineage: Bacteria > Pseudomonadota > Gammaproteobacteria > Burkholderiales > Burkholderiaceae_D > Rugamonas. Next base: position 5,599 of record JBEVMD010000094.1, read on the forward strand.
GGCGCAAGGCGTCAAGCGCCGCCACGGGCACGAAGCCGGCCGGGCCGGGACCCACGCCGATGCCGTACAAAGTGCCCAGAGTCGATGCCGTCATTGGTCGACCCCCAGCAGATTGCCCGCCAGGTCGAACAGCCGCACCTCGATGCGGCGCGCCGACGGCACGCGCGCGTGCGCCAGGGCGCCGATGCGGCGTTCGATCTCGCGCCAGAATGCCGGCGCGCCGGGCTCCTGCCTTAATATGTCCATTGCTGCTTCCACTGTATTTGCGTTTTCTATCTGCTGCACCCTGTGCGGCGCATATCCCATTTCGCCGGCCACGCGCGCCACGCCGCCCATGGCCATTTTACTTTTGCTCGAATGCGTATCCCACCAGCCATCGAGCACCTTGGCCAGCTTGCCCGGGTGCCCTGCCAGCCACAGCACGTCCAGCGTGCGCGCTTCTTCCACCAGCACCTGCTCCGTGAAGTCGAGCGCGTCGCCGAGAAAATTCGCGATCTGCACCGTGCGCTGCTCGGGCAGCTGCAACGCGTCGCGCGCGAATTCGCGGCCGATCTTCCCCGGCAGGTAGGCCACGCACTGCTGGCCGCCGGCCAACGCCACCCGGATATACACTTCGACCGACGCGATCCAGGTCGACAGCGACATCGGCTCGACGATCCCCGACGTGCCGAGGATGGAAATGCCGCCCACGATGCCGAGCCTGGGGTTGAAGGTTTTAAGGGCGATGATCTCGCCGCCTTCGCAACCGATGGTCAGGTCGAAACCGGTATCGCCGGCCACTTCCGCCACCGCCTGCCGCATCATCTGGCGCGGCACCGGGTTGATGGCCGGCTCGCCCACCGCCACCCGCAGGCCCGGCGCCGTGGCGGTACCCACGCCGCGCCCGGCAAAGAAGCGCACTGCCCCCACATCGTTACGCCGCACTTCGGCAAAGATGGTGGCGCCGTGGGTGTTATCGGGATCGTCGCCGCCGTCCTTGATCACCTCCGCGCGCACCACCTCCGTGCTGCCGGCGAGCCAGTCCACCTGCTGGATCGGCACTTTCAGATAGTGCATGCCATCGGGCAGGCTGACGTCCACCTGCCCGGGCCGGAAACCGTGCAGCATGAACCGGAGCGCGGCCTTTACCGCCGCCGTGGCGCAGCTGCCCGTGGTGCGTCCGCGCCGCAGGCCGTTCAGGGCCAGCACGCCGAGGTCGAAAGGCTGGCGTTCAGCCAGCGGCATCATCCGCAGGCTGCGGCGATGGCGCTGCCTGCTCCGCTGCCAGACCATTGAGCGCATCGATCATCAGCCCATTGACCACGCTGGCCGCCCACGGCGAACCGCCGCGGGTGCCGCTGTTGGTAATGCGCGGCACCTGCAGGCAGCGCCGCAGATCGTCCTTGGTCTCGCGCGTGCCGACAAAGCCGACCGGCAGACCGATGACCAGCTGCGGGCGCCAGCCATGCTCGCGGATCAGGCGCGTGGCTTCGGCAATCGCCGTGGGCGCGTCGCCTATCGACACCACCACGTCGTTGCCGAATTTTTCCCAGGCGCGCCGGATGCCGGCCGCCGACCGCGTGATGCCGTATTGTTCGGACATCAGGTGCGTTTCGCGGTCATGCACGCCGCACCAGGTATCGATGCCCAGTTCTTCGAGCAGCGCGCGTTTCAGGCCCGTCTGCACCATGGTGACATCGGTCACAATGCGCTTGCAGCGCAGCAGCGCACGGATGCCGCTGTCCACGGCGCCGGCCGAAAAATACATGTCGTTGACGGCATCGAAATCGCCGCTCGTGTGCACCAGCCGCTGCAGGATCGTCATCTGGTCCGGCGGGAAGCCCGACCAGTCGCGCCCCTCGGCGATGATGCGGAAACTCTCCGCCTCGATCGGATGCGGCACATAGGTTTTATATTGCGGCGTCGTGGATTGCGGTGCGGCTGGCGCGCCGTCGGCGACCGGGGCCGCCTTGGCGGACAGGCCGCGCACGGCCAGGTGGTGCGCCTGCTGCGGTTCGCCCACCTGCTGCTCGAAGCCGACGATCTGCACCCGGTATTTGCACAGCGAGCAGTTCATCGCCGCGCGTCCCGCCACGGCTTCCCTGGCGCGTTCGATCATGACGTCGGCCATGATCGGATGCACGCCCAGGTAACCGGCCTTGATCACTTCCACGCCCGGTTCGCGCTCTGCCAGGTCGTCGGCGGCCGCGTAGATACGCTTGACCAGCACGCCGTCGAACAGGAAGAACGGCATCACGATCACGCGCGTGTAACCGAGGCGCGCGGCGCTGCGCAGGCCCTCGGCCACCAGCGGGCTGGCAGTGCCGGAGAAGCACACGAAGGCGGCGCCGAAGCCCATGCCCTCTTCCAGCATGCGCGCCAGCTTGGCCACTTCGCCGTTGGCGTCGGAATCGGTCGTGCCGCGGCCCACCACCACCAGGCAGGTGTCCGAGCGGCGCACGGTGGCGGGCGAACCCGCTTCCGCCGCGACGATGCGCTCCTGCGCCAGTTGCAGCAGTTTCGGGTCCAGGCTCATTGGCGCGCCGAAATGGAAATCGACGTCGGGATAATCGCGCGCCGCCGTCAGCATCTCGGCCGGCATGTCGTTCTTGGCATGGCGCGCGGCCAGCAGCACGCCCGGCACCACGGCGACCTGTTTCGGTTTCGACGCGGCGCCGGCCAGGTTGGACGCAATCGCTTCGGCGATGGTGGGCGTGGCAAATTCCAGGTAGCCGTGCGACACCGCGTGCTGCGGCGCCCGTGCGCGCACCAGTTCCACCAGGGCTTCGAATTCGCGCACGGCGTCGGGATCGCGGCTGCCATGGCCGGCAATGACGATGCCGAAATCGGCTGCGCTGTTCATACTCATGGAAGTTTCGATCATGGCGCCGGTTCGATCTGGCTGGCCATCGGCGCCATGGTGCGGATCAGCATGATGCTCATGTCCGACACTTCGCGTTCGGCGCATTCGGCCAGCGTGCCATGCCATTCCGCTTCGCCACGGGTGAGGTTTTCCCATACCTCGGTGGGCTGGTTGGGCGGGATGCCCTGGTCGATCAGGTACCTGGCGATATGCCACGGCATGAACGAGCGCGCCGCATCCCACGGACACGGAATCACGATGGCGTTGCGCTGGTCCTGCAGCACGTGCACCAGGTGGCGCTTGAACGGTTCCAGGTCGCCGCGACGATGGAACGTGATGAACGTGGTCTCGTCGAAGCACACCTTGGCGCGCGAGGCCAGGATCTGCGCCGACGAAATGCCGGGCAGCGATTCCACCGGGTGGCCGCAGGCGCGCTCCACGCGCTCCAGGTACTGGAAACCGCTGAAGTGGATGTCGCCCATGAACACCACCACGCATCGCTTGCCGGCGTGGTGTTCCACCGCTACCTTGTCGAGCTGCTCGACCTGGTCGCGGTACCCCATGCTGATCACCTGCGCCTGCGCCGGAATCAGGGAACGGACCACATTGAGCACAGCCTCGAATCCCGCGACGACGTCCGCGTTGCGGATCAGGTCCGCACCCCGCTGTGTCAGGTAACCGATATCGCCGGGACCTGCGCCTATACAAATGATCATTGCTGCTACTCCTGATAATGAAGGCGGCGCGCTACGCGTTCGCCAGTCTTGCCCGTACCGTCAGCGCCAGGCTGTCGGCCGATAATTCTTCCAGCGTCAGGCACTGCGCGCCCAGCGCTTGCGCCAGTTGTGCGGCGCGGCCCAGACGCAGGTAGCCGTTTTCCGTGTCGATCACCAGCGCCGGCACGCGCCGCTCGGCCAGCGCTGCGGCCAGCGCCAACGACTCGCGCCAGGGATCGCCGCCGTCCTGCACCGGCACGTTGCCCTTACCGTCCGTGAGCAGCACCAGCAGCGGCGGAGCGTTGCGGGTGCTGCCGGTATTGGCTGCCTGGTGTAGGACCTCCAGCGCCAGTTGCAGTGCATGCGGCAGCGGCGTGCGCCCGCCCGTGGGCAGTTCGCGCAGTCCCTGCTCGGCCAGATCGACGCTGCGCGTGGGCGCCAGCAGCAGCTCCGCGCGGTGGCCGCGAAACGCCACCACGGCCACTTCGTCGCGCTGCTGGTAGGCGTCCGTGAGCAAATCGAGCACCGCGCCCTTGAGCGCTTCCATGCGCCGCTGCGCCGCCATCGACCCCGAGGCATCCACCACGAATAATATCAGGTTGGCATGGGTGCCCACGCGGACCTGCTGGTGCAGATCGGCCCGGGTCACTTGCAGCTTGTCGCTGCCATGGCGACCGCCGCGCAGCGCGGCGCTGCGCAGCGTGGCGCCGATCGCAATGCTGGTCGGCTGCTCGTTCGGCACGGCGCGCAGCGCATGGCCGCGCGAGGCGTTGCCAGCCGTGCTGCGGCGGCCGTTGGCCGACGCGGCGTCGGCCGCGTGCGCAGCGTCCACCGCAATGCGGGCCGTATGGCCGCTGGCTGCCGCTGCAAACACCTGTTCTTCGTGTGCGCCCGGCGCCGGTGCGTGGTTGCCCTGCGACTCGCCGCCGTCCGGCTCTTCGCTTTGCGGTGCTTCGCGCTCCGATTCTTCGCTCTCCGGTTCTTTGCTCCCCGGCGAGGCGCTGTCGCCGCCGGCGCCGTCGTGCGGCGGCGGCTCCTGCGCCGGTGGCTGGCGGCGATCCTCATCATGCTGCTGCATCAGCTCATCGAGCTTGTCCTGGTCCAGGCCCGGCTGCTCGAACGGCTTGCGGCGCCGCCGGTGCGGCAGCACCAGTTCGGCCGCCGCGCGGATATCTGCCGGCGTGACCTCGATGCGGCCATCGAGCGCCGCGATCGCACGCGACGTTTTAAACATAACGATATCGGCGCGCAGGCTCGCCACTTCCAGTTCGCAGCACAGGTGGCTGATCAGGTCCAGCAGGCCGTCGTGCAGCTGCACCTGCGCCAGCAGCGTTTGCGCCGTGGCCAGCTGCGCGCGCAGCGCATCCTGCTCGCCGCGCCACCGTTCGACGTAGGCGGCGGGACCGGCCTCGTAGCCGATCCTGCGGCGCACGACTTCGGCGCGCACGGCCTTGTCGCGGGGCGCGGTCACTTCCACCATCAGTCCGAAGCGGTCGAGCAGTTGCGGGCGCAGGTCGCCCTCTTCCAGGTTCATCGTACCCACCAGCGTAAAGCGCGCCGGATGGCTGATCGACAATCCCTCGCGCTGCACGCGGTTCACGCCCATGGCCGCCACGTCCAGCAGCACGTCGACCAGGTGATCGGCCAGCAGATTGACTTCGTCGATATACAGCAAGCCCCGGTGTGCGGACGCCAGCAGCCCTGGCTGAAATGACTGGTGGCCGCCCTGCAGCGCGCGCCCGATATCGAGGCTGCCCAGCACGCGGTCTTCGGTGGCGCCCAGCGGCAGCGTCACGAACGGCACCGCCGACGTTGCGGGCAACCGCTCGATGCAAATTTCGCAGTGCTCGTTGGGCACGTCGGCCGCGCAGTTGAAGGCGCAGCCGGCCACCCGTTCGATGGGCGGCAGCACATCGGCCAGCGCGCGCGCGGCCGTGCTCTTGGCCGTGCCCTTGTCGCCCCGTATCAGCACGCCGCCGATGCCGGGATCGACGGCGCACAGCATCAGCGCCTGGCGCAGCTGCTCCTGGCCGACAATGGCGGTAAATGGAAAATTCATGAGGTGGTCTTGTCCGCTGTTCGCTCTGTCATCCGTTAGCCGTTGCGCGGGGTTTCGCCGCGTTCTTCCAGCAGCGCCTCGCTGCGCAGGTACAGCGCGCGCAGGCGTTCCAGCGTTTCCGGCTTCGGTGCGGACCACATGCCGCGCGTGGCCGCTTCCAGCAGCCGCTCCGCAATCGCATTCTGCGCCCACGGATTGGCCTCCTGCAGGAACTGCTGCATCGTGGGATCGAAACCGTACGACTGCGCCACGTCCTCGTACATCCAGTCGTCCATCACCTGCGCCGTGGCGTCGTAGCCGAACAGGTAGTCGACGGTGGCGGTCAGTTCCAGCCCGCCTTTGTAGCCATGGCGCTGAATGCTGGCCAGCCACTTGGGATTGACCACGCGCGAGCGGAACACGCGTAGCGTTTCTTCCTTCAGGTCGCGCACCTGGGCGCGCGACGGATCGTGGCTGTCGCCGAAATAATGGCGCGGCTGCTGGCCGCTCAGCGCGCGGATGGTGGCGATCATCCCGCCGTGGAACTGCAGGTAATCGTCGCTGTCGAAGATGTCGTGTTCGCGGTTGTCCTGGTTGTGCAGCGCGATCTGCACGCCGTTCAGGCGCGTGCGGAACGCGTCGCGCTGGTCCGAGCCCTGGGTGCCGCGCGCATACGCATAACCGCCCCAGTTGACGTAGGCTTCGGCAAAATCGCCATCCGCTTCCCAGTTGCGGTGCTGGATCAGCGGCAGCACGCCCGCGCCATACGCGCCCGGTTTGGCGCCGAAGATGCGGAAGGCGGCGCGCTGTTCGGCGTTCCGCTGGCCCATGCCCTCGGCCATCAGGCCGGCCAGTTCGGCCAGGTAGTGCTTGCGCACGAAATTGTGGGTCAGCGGTTCGTCCAGCGCGATCACCTGGTTGACGGCATCGTCGATCAGGTCGATCAGCTGCGGAAACGCGTCGCGGAAAAAGCCGCTGATGCGGGTGGTGACGTCGATGCGCGGGCGTTTCAGTTCGTCCAGCGCGATCACTTCCACCCCGCTCACCTGGCGGCTTTCGGCGCGCCACACGGGACGCACGCCCAGCAAGGCCAGGATTTGCGCCACGTCGTCGCCGTGGGTGCGCATGGCGCTCGTGCCCCAAATGCTGATGGCCACGCTCTCCGGGTATTCGCCTGTCTCGCGCTGATAGCGCTCCAGCACTTCGCGCGCCAGCTGCTGCCCCACGCGCCACGCCGATTGCGACGGCACGCTGCGCGGATCGACAGAATAAAAATTGCGGCCCGTGGGCAGGATGTGCGCCATGCCGCGCGTGGGCGAGCCGCTCGGGCCGGCCGGCACGTAACCGCCGTTCAGGCCATGCAGCAGGTTGTCGATTTCGTCGGTGGCGCGGGTCAGGTTGGGCACCAGGTCCGTGCAGGCGAATGCCAGGATGCGGCGCAAGCCGTCGAAGCGCGCGGCGCCCGCCGGCTTGACGGGGGCGGAAACGGCCGGTTTCGGCGCCGCCGGCCGGGCGCGCGGTTTGCCCATCTGTGCCAGCACGTTGGCGCTGCCGCCGGAGCGCAAGGCCGGCTGCATCAGCGGCGCCGCCGGCATGGCAGCATCGAGACCGGCAAATACGGCGGCAAGCACGCTGTCGATGCGCGCCGCGTCATAACCGGCGGCGCCCAGTTCCGTGAACAGGCGCAGGCACAGGATGTCCACGGCTTCCAGCGCATTGGCGCGCGAGACAACCGCGCGGCCGGCCAGCCGCGCCAGTGCCGGATCGACGTTCAGGCGCCGGCCCTGCTGGTCGAGCAGCATGTCCATATGCAGGCCGAAAAGCCCGGCGATTTCCGCCTGCAGGCCGGGGATGTCGAGGTTGGGCAGGCGCGTGAGCGATACCAGCATGTCCGGCATTTGCGCGTCGTCGGGCCGGCGGCCCAGGATGTGCAGCCCGTCGCGGATCTGGGCCGAACCCAGTTCGCACAGGTAGCCGTCCAGGTCTTCGATCAGGTGGGCGACGTCCGATCCCCCCATGGCGGACAGCGCGGCCGGCAGCTCGCCGTCGTGGTGGTGATCGTGATCGTGGCCGTGGTCGTGGTCGTGGCCATGATGGTGGTCATGGTCGTGGTGGTGATGGCCGTGCGCATGATCGTGACCGTGGCCATGCTCATGTTCATGACCATGGTCGTGATCATGATGCAGCAGCCGCATTTGCAGGTCCGCATCGAGGTTGGTCTGCTTGACCAGTTCCCAGATCTGCTGCTGCAACAACGGCAGCTTGGCAGGGTCCAGCACTTCCACCTGGTAGTACTCGTCCACCAGCTGTGTCAACTGCGCCAGTGCGCCATAGGTGTCGGCGGTGGTCATCGGCGGCGTCAGGTGGTCGACCACCACCGCGTGGCCGCGCCGCTTGGCCTGCGAACCTTCGCCCGGATCGTTGATGATGAACGGGTAAAACAGCGGCAAGTCGCCCAGCAGCGCATCGGGGAAGCACTCCTCCGACAGGCCCACGCCTTTGCCGGGCAACCACTCCATGGTGCCGTGCTTGCCCACGTGGACGATGGCGTCCGCCTGCCACACGTCGCGCAGCCAGCGATACAGGGCATAGTAATGGTGGGTGGGCGGCAGGTCGGGCTGATGGTAGATCGCGTCCGGGTCCATGCCGTAGCCGCGCGGCGGCTGCAGCGCCACGAACACATTGCCCAGTTCAATCCCGGCCAGCGCCAGATGGCCTTCGTGCACGTATGCCTCGCCGGGCGCCGCGCCCCACTGCCTGGTCATATTGTCCTGCATGGACGCCGGCATGTCGTCGAACCATCGCTGGTACTGGGCGGCGGACACGCGGCCGGCCGCATGGCGCATCTGCTCCGCGGTCAGGTAGATATTGTCGTACGAGCAGCGCGCCACCAGGTCGTGGATCAGCGCCGTGCCGCTGTCGGGCAGCTCGCCGATGGCGTAGCCGTCTGCGCGCATCGATTCCAGGATGCGCATCAGCGACGCCGGCGCATCGAGGCCCACGGCGTTACCGATCTGCGAAGCCTTGCTGCTGGAATTGGTGAACATGAACGCCACGCGCTTGTCGGCATTGGGCACGCGTTTCAGGCGCGCCTGGCGCCAGGCGATGCCGGCGATGCGCGCCACGCGGTCGGGCAGCGGATCGTATTCGACGGCGTCGCCGGGCTGGCCCGCAGGTTTCGCCTTGAACGACAGCGGCACGGTGATGATGCGGCCGTCGAACTCCGGCAGCACCACGTTCATGGCCGCATCCAGCGGGTTGAGGCCGCGCGCCGATTGCTCCCACTGGGGCAGCGTCATGCCGCTGGTGATCGCCTGCAGTACCGGCACGTCGAGCGCTTCCAGCACGCCCACCGACCAGCCGGCCGGCGTGGGACCGCCCGGGGTGATCTCGCCCATGGCGAACGACGTGGTGTTGATCAGCACATCGACGTGGGCGGCGCCCGCGCTGCCGAAGTAGCGCAAGGCGCTGGGCAGGCTGTTGCCATGATCGGCGCCGGCCCGCAGGGACGCCGTAAACACGGGCAGCACGTTCATGCCGCGCGCCTCCAGCGCATGCAATAACGCGTCGATGAAACGGGTGTTCCCGCTCATCCAGTGGGCGCGGTAAAACACGATGCCCACGCTGGGCTTTTCGGAATCGGCAATCGCCTGCCACTGCGCCAGTTGCGCTCCGGGCGCCAGGTCGGGATGATAGATGCCGTGGTCCGGCAGCGCGTGCGCCGGCTCGTAACCGAAGCCGGTGAGCAGCAGGTGGTCGGACAGGAAGCGCAGCAGTTGCGCGAGGTTGGCGCTGCCGCCGGCCTGGAAGTACTGCAAGGTCGTATCGAGCACGCCGGAGCGGACGGTGGACACGGCCGCCAGTTCGGGATCGGGTTCGCCGGTGCCGCTGACAACGATCAGGTGGCGGCCGTGACGGCGCGCATGCTCGCGCAGTTCCGAAAAACCCGGCACGCTGCCCAGGCGTCCCAGCACGCGCACGACGATCACGCGCGCCGCGCGCAGGTCGCCGGCCAGCATGCCGGCCAGCGTCGAGTCCTCGCCCAGCGCCTGCAGGTTGACGCCCGTGACGGCGCCGAAGCCCTCGGGCAGCTGCGACTGCGCCTGGTGCAGCACGGCCAGGTCGTTCGAGGCATGCGTGAGCAGTGCTACTTGATTCATTTCTTCGGTCCCGGTTCACAGGTATCGCCCACGCCCAGGCGGTGGAAAATCAGGTCGGTCACTTCGCGCCCGCCGATCAGGTGTTCGTGGACGATGCGTTCCGCATTGTCCTCGTCGACGCGCTGGTACCACACGCCTTCGGGATACACCACCATCACCGGCCCCTCGAAGCGGCAGCCCACCATGCAATGGGTGCGGGTGCGCTTGACGGCCAGCTCGGGATGGGCGTCGATCACGGCGCCCATGTGTTCGAAGACGGCCTGCGCGCGGCCCTCGCGGGGCTCGCAGCGCGGCCCCACGCACATGAAGATGTGACGGTCGTGGGTTCTCATGGCTCAGGCGAACCTGTTGTGGAACCAGCCGGTCAAACCGCCCAGCGACAGCCAGAACGCGGCGTTGGCCAGGGCGGTGGCGGTAATGAAGGCGCCTGCCAGTTCGGCCGGCGCCGCGGCGGCATGCACGAGCGGCTGCGGCGCGCCCACCAGGTGCGGCACGCACAGCAGCGCCAGGGCGCCGATCTTGAGCAGCACGCTGCGGCCATGGTTAGCGCCGAACACCAATATGCCCAGCGACACGGCAGTCGCCAGCGCGGTGCACAGCCACCAGCCCTGGCGCGCGGCCACGGGCGCGGCGGCGGTGCCGGGCAGTTCCGGCGGCAGTCCCAGCGACGGCGCGATGAAGAACACGGCGTATCCGGCCGCGCCCCACAACAGGCCCCGGCGCCAGCCGACGGCGCCGCCGCGCAGGCACAAGATCGCCGCCAGCAGCAGCGCATAACCGACGCCCATGCTGACGTCGGCCAGCGCCGTGTACAGGGTGCGTTCGACGCCGTTTTCCGGCTCCCAGCCGCCGTGGCTGTGCGCTGCTTGCTGTTCGCCTGCGTGACCATGGTCGGCCGCATCGGCCGCAGCATCGCCCGCACCGTCAACGCCTGCAGGCGCATGCGCGTGCCCGTCCGGGTGCCCATGCGCGTGCGCCTGTCCGTGTTCATGCGCTTGTTCCTGCGCGTGTTCCTGCGCGTGTTCCTGCGCATGCTGCTGCGGCGCGGCATCGGCGTGCCCATGGACGGCCGGCGCGGCTTCCTGCGCGGCTTCGTAGACTTCCGCCTGCGCGATGATGGGAATGACCTGCAGGTGCTGCACGCCGGTGAGCAGCAAGCCGGCGACGATGCCCGCCGCTGCGGCCGTGCGCACGATGCCGGTAAACATACCCGACGAGCCGCCGGCGCCCGTACCTGCGCCGGTACGGCTTAGTGACATGGGAAGCCCGCCGAGTGGCGGCTGTCGTGGGCGGCGTTATGCAGCGCCTGCATCGATGCGAAACCTGCGCCGAACAGCAGCACGGCGCCGAGACCGGCCGCGCACAGGGCGGGCAAGAGTTTCGCGCGCAGGGAGGCCAGGCGGGTGGATGCATCGGCGTGGCCGACGTTGACTGGGATGACGGGCATGATCTTCCTTCCAGGGTGCGTTGAATGCGGGCAGTGGAGGAAAATCGCGGGAGGAAGCGGAGCAGGGACAGGGCATGCGCAGCGCTCACCCGTATCGCCCTCCGCAATACAAACGTGGTTAATGCAACTGGCTGGTTTCCGGGCTGACGAGTGGATCATCTCCTGGATGGACGCCTTCCCATGCTGACGCACAGTGGCTGTTGTCCATCCTTGACCTCGACTACCGTTGCGGGGGCAGCGCCGGCATGGCCATCCTCGCGGACCGCGCACCGGCTTCCCATTTAAATATGCGAGCCGGGATTCGATCCATGGCTCACGCATACCAGAAGCTTGACTACCGGCGAAGTATAGGGGCGGGCCTGGGGAAATGCAAGGCAAACCCCCTGTATCGGGCGCCCATCATCCACCCGTCAGCCGCCCGTCAGCCGTCGACCGGCGCGGCCGGCGTGGGCAGGATCAGCTGGTAAAACGCCAGGTCGAGCCAGCGGCCGAACTTGAAGGCCGCATGCCGCACGGTGCCCGAGTGGACAAACCCCAGCTGTTCGTGCAGCGCGATGCTGGCGCGATTGTCGGCGTCGATGCCGCCCACGATGGTGTGGACATCGGCCTTCCCCGCCGCCGCGATCACCTCCTGCAGCAGCGCGCGGCCCAGGCCCTTGCCGCGCTGGTCGCCACGCACGTACACCGAGTGCTCCACCGCGTACTTGTTGGCCGGGTAGCCGCGGAATGCGCCGTAACTGGCAAATCCCAGCAGCACGCCCGCGTCGTCCTCGAAGCCGATCACCGGGTAGCCGCCCGCGCGCTTGGCGCCGAACCAGTTTTTCATGGTGTCCATGGTGCGCGGATGGTATTCGTACAATGCCGTCGAATTGGCGATGGCGTCGTTGAAGATGTCCAGGATGGCGGGTGCGTGGCGTTCTTCGGTACAGCTGACGAGGTGCATGGGGTCTCCGGGGATGGGCTTGATATTGGTTGGGCCGCGCATCAGTCGCGGCCTGCGGCTTCGATATAGATCTCGTCGGCGCAACCCTGCTGGCGCGCGGGCGCCGGTTGCGCGTTGCCGACCATGCGCGGCAGGTCGGCGTCGACGCCGAATTCCAGCGGCAGCGCCACCCGGATCTCCTGCAGGTATTTGCGATCGCTGCACACCAGCGTCAGGCTGTCCGCCACCTTGGCGCCGTAGCGCGTTTTCACACGCGCGAAAAAGTCGTCCACGCGCATGCTCTTGCCCACGTTGGCCAGGATGATCTGGCCCACTTCCGAGTCGTTCACCACGCGCACCGCCGATACGGCCTTGATGAAGTAGTCGTCGGGCGACAGCGACTGGCATTTGCCATGCTTGTTCCATTCATAGGCGCCGAACGTGCGCTCGTAATAAAAATTGGGCATCCATGGCGCGACCTTCTCAATGGTGTCCTTGCTGAGCGCGAATTGCTGCCCCTGGCAGCTGCCGTAACGCGTGCCGCACTCCTTCTTGTTGGGCCAAAGGCCGTGCAGGCTCAGGGTTTTTGCGGCCAGTTTGCCGCCGTTCATGGCGTCGCACTCGGGCTTTTTGCCCTGATACGGATAGTGTTCGCAAAATCCCGGCTGCCAGGTGACGGCCAGCACGTAGCTGTCCTGCTGATTGGCCACGCTGCACGAGGCGCCGGCCGCGCCTTCCTCGCCGCGGGGCGGCTTCGCCGCGCGCTCGTCGAGCGCCGCCGTGCCGCAGTCGCGCTGCACCCACCGCAGTTTCGGCTCGGCGCCCGGCACTTCGATCCGCACCCAGTCGTACGCCACCTTGTTGATCTCGCGGACCGTGTAGGCCTGGCCGGCGGCCACGTGCTGCGCTCCCGGGTTGGTTTGCCTGGCAAACGACGCATACGCTTCGCAGGTCCTGGACGCGGTAAACGTGCCGGTGGCCGATTCGCTGGCGCCGGCGCACGACATGACGACGGCAAGCAGGATGGCAAAGGTGGTGCGCAGCATGGCTTTCTCCGGGTAGAAGGGGTGCCGGCATTGTAGCCGAGCCGCGCGGCAAGGTGGCCGGGATTGGCGCTTTCACGTCCGCACAACGAAATGGTTGCGCATAACATTTCAAGTTATGTTTTTGTTGACAACAACTTGGCGACGCTCCTACACTGGTTTGGCCGCAGCACCATAAAAACCACCGCTGCGTTGGATAACAAAAACAGTTAACCATCAGGAGACAGCAATGCCCAGCATCCTCTTGCCATCCGCCGATGGCATGCGGCGCAGCCGCCGCGTGTCCGTCCGATTTGTCTGCGGCGTGACCGTGGCGGCCAGCCTGGTCGCCCAAGCCTACGCCCAGCAGGCCCCCAGTCCCACGCCGGCAGCCGCGCCGCCCGTCGACGACGCCGCGATCCAGAAGGTGGAAGTGAGCGGCTACCGCAACAGCCTGATCTCGTCGGCCAAGGACAAGAAGGAGGCGGTGGGCTTCCAGGACTCGATCAACGCCGAGGACTTCGGCAAATTCCCGGACAAGAATATCGCCGAGTCGCTGAGCCGCATCCCGGGCGTGGGCGTCTCGCGCGACGTCACCGGCGAGGGCATGAATATCCAGATCCGCGGCCTGGGCTCGAGCTTCACCAAGATCCTGCTCAATAACGCGCAGATTGCGGTGGCGTCGTCCGGCCCCGTCGATGGCCAGAACAGCAACCGCGAGGTGGACCTCGACCTGCTGCCCACCGACCTGTTCACCAAGCTCACGGTCAGCAAGAGCCCCACGGCCGGCATGCTCGAAGGCGGCGCCGCCGGCGTGGTCAACCTGCGCAGCGCGCGGCCGTTCGACAAGGAAGGCCGCACCGTCTCGCTGAGCGTGACGGGCACCCGCAACCAGATCGCCGACAAGACCGGCGGACGCGGCTCCCTGCTGGCCAGCCAGACCTGGGGCAACACCTTCGGCATCCTGGGTGGGATCTCGGTCTCGCGCCAGCAGATTCGCACCACCGGCTTCGAATCGGTGGGCTGGACCAACCCGAACCTGAGCGCTGCGCAGAACAGCGCCCCCACCCGCAACAACACGGGCGGCGGCAACTGGAACATCCCGGCCGTGGTGCCGGCCAATGCCGGCAATGGCCTGGTGCCGGGCACCGCGATCGACGAAGCCTTCCTGCTGGCGCACAACCCGGGCCTGAGCATCCAGCAGATCGACAATGCCATCCTGCCGCGGCTGGGAAGGACCATGGATTATTTCGGCACCAAGGACAAGCTGTCCGCCATCTTCAGCTCCGAATACCGCCCCAGCGACACCCTGCATTTTTATGTGGACACCATGTACAGCAAGCGTGACGACGACGCCCAGCGCATCGCCTACAACTGGGCGGTGCGCAACAACGGCGTCATCCCGCTCAACATGACGGTGGACCGCAGCGATTGCAGCAACGGCTGCACCGTCACCGGCGGCACGTTTGCCAATGCGCTCAACTTCATCGAGTTCGGGCCGCGCCGCGACAAGGTGGACCTGCTGGGCGTGAACCCGGGCATGGCATGGACCATCACGCCGACGCTGAAACTGGACGCGCAAGTGAACTACACGCGCAGCCGCTTCTCCCACGAGGCGCCCACGGTCATGCCCATCACGCCCGCCAACAGCGGCAACACGGTCACGTACGACGGCAACGGCGGCGGCGTGCCCGTCATCGGCGCCAGCCTCGATCTGAACAACCCGGCCAATTACGCCTGGGCCGGAGGACGGGTCAACATCGCCAACGAGCTGCGCGAAACCCGGACCAAGGGCGCGCACGCGGACGTGACCTGGGGCGACCGCGCGTTCAATCTCAAGGCGGGCCTGGCGTACGACGACATCAACCGCCGCATCCGCGCCCAGGAAAATTCGGCCGCGTGGCAGGCCGCCGTATGCGGCAACCAACCCAGCGTGCTGCTTGCCGGCCCCAATGGCGGCCCCGCCTGCGACGGCGCCAGCACGCCCGGCGCCAGCGCCGCCGCGCTTTATCCCGGCTTCGGCACCGGCTACACGGCCGGCCGCACCGACACCCTCACCTACGGCGGATCGCTGATACCGCAAAGCGCGCTGGCCGGCTACATCGTGGCCGGACCGTACGGCCGGCCGGTGATCGACTGGGAACGCTTCCGCAAGGATTCCAGCTACGACGCCTACAACGACAGCGCGCCGTACGTGACCTCGTCCTCCACCGGCGCCAGTGCCGGCTACATCGCCGAAAAGACCACCGGCGTGTACACGGAACTCAATGGCGAAGCGAAGCCGTGGGGCCTGGACCTGCGCTACAACGCCGGCATCCGTTACGTGCGCACGCGCCAGCAGGTGGGCTCCTTCAACTCGTTCAGCGATCCGCGCAACGCCGGCTTGCCCCTCAACGGCAGCAAATATCCGAACGTGGACCAGTGGGTGTACCAGGACACCACCTACAACAACACGCTGCCATCGGCCACCGCCGCCCTCAATCTGCGCAGCGATATCGTGGCCCGCGCCGCCGTCTCGCGCAGCATGACGCGCGCCGATCCCAACGCCCTGCGGCCCGGCATCAACTTCTCGTCGCCGTCCGCCGACATCGGCACCATCGGCAATCCCACGCTCAAGCCCTACCTGTCCGACAATATCGACCTGGGACTGGACTGGTACACGGGCCGTGAAGGCTACGTCAGCACCACGCTGTTCCAGAAGAAGGTGGACGGCTTCACCGCCAACGAAAACCTGACGCTGCCCTTCGCCGACCTGGCGGCGTACGGCATCAACTACAGCAACCTGACGCCCAACCAGCAAACCGCGATCAACGACCGTGGCGGTCCGAACGCGGCCACCGTGGTGATGACGCGCACCCGCAACGCCAGCGGCAAGCTGCGCATCCGCGGCCTGGAACTGGGCTGGGTACAGCCGCTCGACAAACTGCTGCCGTTCCGCGGACTGGGCTTCAACGAAACGGTCACCTTCATCACGCAGAAAGCCAGCGGCGAAGGCAGCCAGGGTTTCGTGGCGCTGGGCGTGCCGAAGCGCACCAACAACTTCGCCATCTTCTACGAGAACCACGGCTACATGGCGCGCCTGTAGCACACGTTTTCCAAGGGCAGCCAGGTATCGACCGGCAACCAGAACGGCATCGCCCTGGCCAACCTGTACGTGAACGACTACAAGCAGCTGGACTTCTCGTCCAGCGTGGACCTGGAACAGGTGATGGACAGCCCCGGCTGGCCCACCGTCACCTTCGACATCGTGAACCTGAACCGCGACGCGCGCCGCAGCTACTTCCAGTTCTCGAATGCGACGTTCTCGCAATATGCCCCGGGCCGCACCTACTCGGCCGGACTGCGCATGAAGTTCTGAGGACGCCACGATGACACTGCAAGCACCGACACGGCGCCTGGCGCGCGCGCTGCGGGCCCTGGCCTGCGCCCTGACCTATTGCGCCACGCTGCCGGGCGTCTCCCACGCGGCCGAAGGCGCGGCGGCGATACCGCACCTGCGCCAGCAAGGCTCGGCCACCCAGCTGATCGTCGACGACCGGCCGTTCCTGGTGCTGGGCGGCGAGCTGCATAATTCCTCGGCCTCGCACCTGCCATACCTGCAACGGCTATGGCCCGCGTTGAAGAAGGCGGAACTCAATACCGTGCTGGCGCCGGTGCAGTGGGACCAGGTGGAGCCGGAGGAAGGCCGCTACGATTTCTCGGTAGTGGAAGGCATGCTGAAACAGGCGCACGCCAACGATACGCGCCTGATCCTGCTGTGGTTTGGCGCCTGGAAGAATTCCATGTCCACCTATGCACCGCCGTACGTCAAGCGCGATACGAAACGCTTTCCGCGTGCCGTGAACCGGGCCGGCGCGGCGCAGGAAATCCTGACGCCGTTCGGCGTGCACACGCGGGAACGCGACACGGCCGCATTCCGCGCGCTGCTCGCTTACCTCAGACAGGCGGACCGCCACCGCACGGTCATCATGGTGCAGGTGGAGAACGAAATCGGCATGCTGCCCGACGTGCGCGACTACGGCCCGCTGGCCGGCGCCGCGCTGGCCGGCCAGGCGCCCGCACGCCTGCTCGACTACATGCAGGCCAACCGCGCCACGCTGCACCCGTCGCTGCTGGCACTGTGGACGGCGGCCGGCCAGCGGCCGCGCGGCACCTGGGCCGAGATCATCGGCACCTCCACCGCCGCCGAGGAAGTCTTTCAGGCGTGGGAGTATGCCGCCTTCGTGGAAACCATGGCCGCCGCCGGCAAGGCCGCGTATCCGCTGCCGCTGTACGTCAATGCGGCGCTCAACCGCCCCGGCAAGAAGCCCGGCGACTATCCGAGCGCAGGTCCCCTGCCCCACCTGTTCGACGTGTGGAAGGCAGCCGCGCCGTCGCTCGACCTGCTGGCGATCGACACCTACTTCCCTAACTTCACCGACTGGGCGCCGCAGTTCAAGCGCCACGACAATCCGCTGTTCGTGCCCGAAGCGGACAATGCCGGCCGGCACGATGCCGCCGCCAAGGCCCTGTATGCCATTGGCGAACATGATGCCTTCGGCTTTTCGCCATTCGGCATCGAGGACAGCACCGGCACGGGCGACGACACCCTGCCCGCCGCGTACCGCCTGCTGCGCCAGCTCGCACCCGTGATCAACCAGCACCAGGGCAGCGGCAGCATGCGCGGCTTCAAGGTGCGCGTGTCGTACGACGGGGTGGTCGACGCGACGCCGCAGCAGGCCACCATGGGCGGCTACACGCTGCAGGTCGCGTTCAGCAATCCGTGGGCCAGGTCCGACAGCAAGGAGCTGGAAGCATGCGGCGGCCTGGTGATCCGGCTGGCAGACGACGAGTTCCTGGTCGCCGGCAAGGGGCTGACGGTCACCTTCAGGGACGCCAGCGGCGCGGGGGACGCCGTCGGACTCGAACAGGTCACTGAGGGCACGTACGACAACGGCCGGTGGGTGCCGGGACGCTGGCTCAATGGCGACGAGATCCACCAGGGCCGCCAGGTCATGCTGGTCACGGGCGGCTTCACGGCGCAGCGGGTCAAGCTGTACCGGTACCGGTAACCATAGGGACTATCGGCGGCCGGCTGCGGGCGGCCAGCGGCCAGCCAGGGGAATTATGATAAAGTATCGGGGCGCCATCGCCCCGATGATCGCGCTTTATA
>JBEVMD010000096.1:0-10777 GCA_040508835.1 Duganella sp.
ACCTGGACGCCGCGGACCGCGAAGGCCTGGCCGTCGTCGAGCAGTATCACTTTACGCCGGCCGTGGAAGGCCTGGTCAAGGGCGCGTCAGGCCCGCTCGGCGGCGACATCGGCTACACGCTCGACCACTTTCCGAACCACCACCGGGCGCTGGCGGCGATGTCGAAACTGGCGCTGCGCGACCGCAACCGCAAGCCGCACGGCGCACACTACACCATCGACTGCTATTTCGAACGGGCCGTGCGCTTTCGTCCCAACGACGCCAGGGTGCGCACGCTGTACGGCAGCTACCTGCTGGCCGTGGGCCAGCAGGACGGCGCGCTCGAACAGCTCGAACGCGCCGCCGCGCTGGAGCCGGCCAATCCCACCGCCCATTACAATCTCGGCCTGCTGTATGTGCGCAAGAAGGACTACGATAAGGCGCGCGCCAGCGCCCACCAGGCCTACGGCATGGGGTTTCCGCTGCCGGGCCTGAAAAACCAGCTGGCCGCCGCCGGCCAGTGGCATGAGAAAAACTGATTATTTCAATCCGTGGTGGTTCATCAGGTCGTACAGCGTGGGGCGGCTGACGCCCAGCAGCTCGGCGGCCTTGAGGATGTTGCCGTCCACCCGCGCCAGCGCCTTGATAACCACCCGGTACTCGGCCGCGTCCCGCGCCTGGCGCAGGTTGAGATTTTCTTCCTGCGCGGGCGGATCGTCCGCCCCGGCCAGGCCCAGGTCCGCCGCCGTGATTTGCGCGCCGTCGGCCATCACCACCGCGCGGCGGATGCAGTTTTCCAGTTCGCGCACATTGCCGGGCCACGCATGCGCCTCGAGCGCCGCCATGGCGTCGGCGCCGAACGCCAGCGCCGCGCGCTTTTCGCTGGCGCAGAACTGGTGCTTGAAATGGTGGGCCAGCAGCGCCGCGTCGCCCGCGCGCTGGCGCAGCGGCGGTATCGCCAGCACGATCTCGCTGAGCCGGTAATACAGGTCCTCGCGGAAGCGCCCTTCGACGGCCAGCGCCTTGAGGTCCTGGTGGGTGGCGCACACGATCCGCACATCGATGCCGATCTCCTGCCTGCCGCCCACCCGCTCGATCGTGCGCTCCTGCAAAAAACGCAGCAGCTTGGCCTGCAGCGGCAGCGCCATGTCGCCGATCTCGTCGAGGAAAAACGTGCCGCCGTGCGCCAGTTCCAGCTTGCCGATGGTCTGCCGCTGGGCGCCCGTGAACGCGCCCTTCTCGTGGCCGAACAATTCGCTCTCGAGCAACTGTTCGGGAATGGCGGCGCAATTGATCGCCACGAAGCGCTTGTCGCGGCGCGCGCCCAGCGCGTGCAAACCGCGCGCCACCAGCTCCTTGCCGCTGCCCGATTCGCCCAGCAACATCACCGAGGCATTCGACGGCGCCACCTTTTCCACGTTGCGGCACAACTTGAGCATGCCCGGATCGCGGGTGATGATGCCGGCCAGCGGCGAGTCGGCTTCGATCTGCAGCATGCGCCGGTTTTCCTGCTGTATCGCGTGCAGGTAGAAGGCGCGCGCGATCACCAGGGTCAGGGTATCGGCGTCGAGCGGCTTCTGGTGAAAGTCGTAGGCGCCCATGGCGATGGCCTTGAGCGCGTTGGCACGTTCGCGGTTGCCCGACAGGACGATCACCTTGAGGTCCGGGACGGCAGCCAGCATCTGCCGCAGCAACGCCAGGCCCTCGCTGGCGCCGTCGGCGTCAGGCGGCAGGCCCAGGTCCATGGTGACCACCGCCGGCTGGTGGCGCCGCAGCTGCGCCAGCGCCGACTCGCGGTCGTGCGCCGTCACCACCTCGTAGTCGTCCAGGCACCAGCGCAGCTGCGTTTGCAGCCCGGGATCGTCCTCCACCACCAGCAGCTTGGATTTCGCCATGCTATTGCTCCTGTTTGAGTGCTGCGGACGGCGCCAGCGGCAGCGTGATGCGAAAGGTCGTACCCACGCGCGGCAGGCTTTCCACATCCAGCCGTCCGCCCAGCTCCTGCAGGTACTGGCGGCTTTCGAAGACGCCGATCCCCATGCCGGCCGGCTTGGTGGTATCGAACGGCTGGAACAGGCGCTCGCGCACGAATTGCGCGGTCATGCCGCAGCCGCTGTCCTGCACCTCGATCACCGCCGCCTCCTGCTCGCACCGCAGCCGCACGGCCACGTTGCCGTCGCCGGGCGTGGCCTCCACCGCGTTGAGCACCAGGTGGCCCAGCACGCGCTCGAGCCGCTGCGGATGCGCCAACACCGTCACGTGGTCTTCTTCCAGCGTCAGCACCGGCTGCGGCGCCATGGCGCGGCAGCCGTCCAGCGCGCGCTGCAGCACGCGTTCGAGGGCGAGCGGCGCGGCCGCTTCGGGTGCGTCTTCGCGTCCCAGTCTGAGCAGCAGCTGCTGCATCTTGGCCAGCGAGTGGTGCAAGGTGGCCGCCATATCGTCCTGGAAGCGGGGATTGTCCTTGTGGCGTTCGGCGTTGGCCAGCAGCAGCGCCAGTTGCGACACCAGGTTTTTCAGGTCGTGGGCGACAAAGGCGGACAGGCGATTGAACGACTCGAACTGGCGGGCGACGGCCAGGCTGGCGGCCGACGCCCGGTGCGCCAGCATGGTGGCAGCCTGGCGACCGGCGATCCTCAGCACGTCGCGCACTTCCCAGTCCACCCGCACCGGGGTGCGCGGCGGCGCCAGGCTCACGAAGCCGTACAACCGGCCCTCCAGCAGCAGCGGCGCCACCAGCCAGACCGACGTCGCGTCCGCACACCACGGCGGCATGGGCAGCTGCGCGTAACCGCCGAGGCGCCGGCGCCAGGCGTCGGCCTCGATCACCCAGTGGCGCTCGTTCATCAGGTGGGACAATGCGCCGTCCTGCGCTTCGCGCCCTACCGGCAATGTCGTGTTCCAGGCCGCGGCGGGCCGGTACCACGCGGCGTCGCACGACAGCCACAACACCCCGGCCGGACTTTCCACCAGTCCCGCCAGCGCCTCGATGGTGCGCTCGGCCAGCACGCCGTCATGCTCGCCCAGACCCTGCGTAAAACGCTGCCACTCCGCGCGGTAGTCGTAGCGGCCGCGATAGAAATGCTGGCCGACGAAGACTTTCAGGCGCGCGCGCGCGGCGCCGGAAAACAGCAGCGCCGCCAGCAGCAGCGCCGCGCCGCACAGGCACGCCACCTGCATCACCGGTCCCCACCGCCCGCCCACCGAGCGCAGATACCACGCGCTGGCCGCCATCGCCATCAGGTAGCCGCCTGCCCCCAGCAGCGCCACCGAACGAAACATCATCTGGCGCGACAATTGCAGGCGGCTGTCCCAGGCGGGATTGCGCAGCAATGCCACCGCCACGAGCGGTGCGCTCAGCGTATTGACGATGCCGCGCGCGGCCCAGATCTCGTCCTGCACGCGGCGAAACAGCAAGGCGTCGGCATACAGGTAAAAGTCGTAGGCAAACAGCGCCCCCATGCCCAGGCACGCGAGCTTGATGCCCCAGCGCGCCGACTCGGGCGCCGCGCGGTACACCTGCTCGACCAGCAGCAAGCCCGCCACGGCCAGCACCAGCCGCAGCGCCGTGGCCATGGCGACGCCGGCCCACGGCGCCACCATGGCAACCAGCTGCAACGCCGCCAGCAGCCATAGCGCCGCGGTCCAGCGCCGGCGCCGCGCGCCGGCGCTGTTCAGATGGATCAGCAGTTGCAGCCAGGCGGCCGTGCGCAGCACCTCGGGGCCGTCGATCAGCAGCACCAGGCGCGGATCGACGGCGCCCGCCGCCGCCGCGCCGAGCGCCCACATGGCCGTCACCAGCGCGGCCAGCGCAAATCCCGGAAAATGGGGCGCGCCGGCGGCGACGCGGCGGCGCGATTCGGTACGTGCGGCCCACGCGGCATACGCTGCGCAGGCGGCCAGCGCCAGGAACGCCAGCGCCGCCACGCCGTGGGTGACGACCGATACCGACTGCGGAGGCAATAGCGCAGGCCAGGGCGCCGCCATCAGCGTCCCTTGCCGAACAGGACCACCTGCACCGTGTCGATCAGGATCAGCAGGTCGAGAAACAGGCTGTTGTTCTTGACGTAATACAGGTCGTACTGGAGCTTTTTGATCGCATCCTCCACCGAGGCGCCATACGCGTAGCGCACCTGCGCCAGTCCGGTGATGCCGGGCTTGATCCCGTGCCGCACGTTGTAATAAGCGATCTCGCGGTTGAGTTGCTCGACAAAGAAGGCCCGCTCGGGACGCGGCCCGACAAAACTCATCTCGCCCTTGAACACGTTGAGCATCTGCGGCAGCTCGTCGATGCGCAGCTTGCGCAGCCAGTGGCCGATGCGGGTCACGCGCGGATCGTCCTGCGCCGCCCAGGTGGGCCGGCCATCGCGCTCGGCGTCGACCCGCATGCTGCGAAACTTGAGCACCTTGAATCGCCGGTTGTCGCGCCCCACCCGCTCCTGCTGGTAGAACACGGGGCCGCCGTCCTCCAGGCGGATGGCCAGCGCCGCCGCCAGCATCACCGGCATGGCGGCGAGCCCGATCGCGGTGCTGGCCGCCAGGTCGAAGGCGCGCTTGACGGTGGCGCGGTACAGGCTCTGGTCGAAACCGCCGCCGAAGATCAGGTAACTCGGCTGCAGCGCATCGACCCGGATCTGGCAGGCCTCGCGTTCGAAAAAGCTGGCGGCGTCGGTCACCTGCACGCCGCCGAGCGCGCATTCGAGCAGCTGGCGCACGGGGAAGGCGCCGTTGCGCCGGTCCGTCACCGACACCACGATTTCATCGGCCGCGTAACGGCGCGCCAGTGCCAGCAGCGACAGGTCGGGCGGCAGCACCATGGCTGCCGGCACGCTGCGCAGTTCTCCGTCCACGGGCACGCAGCCCACCACGCGGAACTGGTGGAAGCCGCCCGCGCCGCCGGCCAGCTCCAGGCATTCGCGCGCGGCCGCGCCATCGCCGACGATCATCAGGCGCTTTTCCAGCATGCTCGAACCAGCCGACGTGAACACGACCAGCCTGGCCAGCAGCACTGCCGCTCCGCCCAGCACGAACACCATGGTGCCCAGCCGCCCGAATTGCGAAGCAGGCAACATCAACGCCAACAGGCTGAACAGGCAAAAGCCCAGCAGGAACGACGGCAGGATGCGCAGCAAGGTGGTGCGGATGTCCTCGCGCGCCTGGGTGTGCTGGTACATGCCCAGCGCGCCCATGGAAAACACCAGCACCAGCGCGAACGCGGCGGCGGGCAGGTACTGGCCGAGGCTGCCCGGCATGGCCTGCTGGTCCGGCAGCCACAGGGGCGCGCTGGCCAGCGCGGCCGCCACCAGCAGCAGCACCTCCATCATCAGCAACATGAAGGCCATTTTCGACACATAGTGATGAAAGATACGGATCACGATCAGCTCCCTGCCCGGCGAAAACGGCGAAGCTCCATGATGAGCACGTATCGGGCCGCGCGCCTTGAGACGTCACAACGGCCGGCCGGCCGCCGGGCGCGCGAGCGCAAAACCTGTATAAAACGCAGGGGTATATGACGGAAATATGACAAATCGACTATAGTCATGCTTCCCTAATGCATCCAACCACGTGATCATGAAATTTGATGTCGCTATCGTCGGCAGCGGACTGGCCGGCCTGTCGGTCGCCCTGCACCTGGCCGAAACCCGTACCGTCGCCATTATTTCCAAGCGCGCCCTCCAGGATGGCGCCAGCAACTGGGCCCAGGGCGGTATTGCCGCCGTGCTGGACTCGGGCGACAGCCATACCCAGCACATCGACGACACGCTGGTTGCCGGCGGCGGCCTGTGCGACGAAAGCGCCACCCGCTTCATCGTCGAGCATGGCCGCGAGGCGATCGAATGGCTGATCGCGCAAGGCGTGCCCTTTACGCGCGATGCCACGGCCGAGCTGGGCTTCCACCTGACCCGCGAGGGCGGCCACAGCCAGCGCCGCATCATCCACGCGGCCGACGCCACCGGCCACGCGGTGCAGGTGACGCTGGAAGAAAAAGTACGCGCGCATCCGAACATCTCGCTGTTCGAACACCACTGCGCGATCGACCTGATCACGTCCGACAAGCTCGACACGCAATCGAAACGCCTCTCGCAGCCGCAGTGCCACGGCCTGTACGTGCAGGACGAACGCACCGGCCAGGTGCTCACCTTTGCGGCCGAACACACGGTGATGGCCACGGGCGGCGCCGGCAAGGTGTACCTGTACACCACCAACCCGGACACCGCCAGCGGCGACGGCATCGCCATGGCGTGGCGCGCCGGCTGCCGCATCTCGAACATGGAATTCATCCAGTTCCACCCGACCTGCCTGTACCACCCGTACGCCAAATCGTTCCTGATCACGGAAGCGATCCGCGGCGAAGGCGGCCTGCTCAAGCTGCCGCCGGAAGCGGGCGCCGCCGCCGGCACCCGCTTCATGCTGGCCCACGACGACCGCGCCGAACTGGCGCCGCGCGACGTGGTGGCGCGCGCCATCGACTTCGAGATCAAGAAACGCGGCCTCGATTACGTCCACCTCGACATCAGCCACAAGCCGGCCGACTGGCTGATCGAACACTTCCCCACCATTTACGCGCGCTGCCTCGAGCTGGGCATCGACATCACCAGGGAGCCGATCCCGATCGTCCCGGCCGCGCACTACACGTGCGGCGGCGTGGTGACCGACCTGCATGGCCGCACCGACCTGCCGGGCCTGTACGCGGTGGGCGAAACCGCGTGCACGGGATTGCACGGCGCCAATCGCCTGGCCAGCAATTCGCTGCTCGAATGCGTGGTGATCGGCAGCGCCTGCGCGCGCGACATCGCCGCCAAGGAAAAGGGCGAGATTCCCTACCTGCCCGACTGGGACGAAAGCCGCGTGACCGACGCCGACGAGGAAGTGGTGATTGCCCACAACTGGGACGAACTGCGCCGCTTCATGTGGAACTACGTGGGCATCGTGCGCACCACCAAGCGCCTGGAACGGGCCCAGCACCGCATTGCGCTGCTCAAGGAAGAGATCGACGAGTACTACCGCAACTTCCGCATCACGCACGACCTGCTGGAGTTGCGCAACCTGGTCGATGTCGCCAGCCTGATCGTCAACAGCGCATTGCAGCGCCGCGAAAGCCGTGGCCTGCACTTCAGCCGCGACTACCCGGAAACCCTGCCCAAGGCGCTGCCGACCATCCTCACGCCGCCAGCGCGCAGATAAGCATGGCGACCGTGCGTACCGCCGTCGCCGCCGACATCCCCGCCATGGAGGCGCTGATCCGGCGCTCCGGACTGGGCCTGGCCGACGGCTTTTATACGCCGGCACAGGCGCAAGCGGTGACCGACCACGTGTTTGGCGTGGACACGCAACTGGTGCATGACCAGACGTATTTCGTGGTGGAAGAAGATGGGGCGATGGTGGCGTGGGGCGGCTGGAGCCGCCGCAGCACATTGTTTGGCGCCGACCGCATGAAGGCCGACGCCGATCCCCTGCTCGACCCGGCCAGCGATCCCGCCCGCATCCGGGCCTTTTTTGTCGAGCCGTCAGCCGCGCGCCGCGGTTACGGGCGCCTGCTGCTCAGCTACTGCACCGAGGCCGCCGCCGCTGCCGGTTTCACGACGCTGGACCTGGCCGCCACCATGCCGGGCGTGCCGCTGTACCTGGCTTGCGGCTTTACCGAACTGGAACGGTTCGAAGTCTCCCTGCCCGGGCCGCAGCAGGCACCGATACAGGTGCCGCTGACCCGGATGCGCAAAGAAATCGACCCGAAAATTTAACCAACAATGCGCAGCGAATAATCGGTGGCCCGGATATCCTTGGTCAGGCTGCCGATGGAAATGCGGTCCACGCCGGTTTCCGCGATGGCACGCACGGTGTCGAAGTTGATGCCGCCCGACGCTTCCAGCAGCGCCCGGCCGGCGTTGATCGTCACCGCCTCGCGCATCATGTCGGTGCTGAAGTTATCGAGCAGGATCGAGACGGCGCCGGCATCCAGCGCTTCGTTGAGCTCGGCGAGGTTTTCCACTTCCACCTGGATCGACACCTGGGTGTCGCGTTCGGCCATCAGCCGCTTGGCCGCCAGCACGGCGTTGGTCACGCCGCCCGCTGCGGCGATATGGTTTTCCTTGATCAGGATGCCGTCGTACAGCGCCAGGCGCTGGTTCCGTCCGCCGCCGACACGCACCGCGTATTTTTGCGCCAAGCGCAGGCCGGGCAAGGTCTTGCGCGTGTCGAGGATGGCCGCGCGGGTGCCCGCGATCACGTCCACGTACTGGCGGGTGGCCGTGGCCACGCTCGAGAGCAGTTGCAGGAAGTTCAGGGCCGACCGTTCGGCCGTGAGCAGCGCGCGCGCCGGGCCCCGGATCGTGCACACGGTGCTGTCGGCCGTCATGCGGTCGCCTTCGGCGTAGTGCCAGTCGATCTCGATACCGGCCTGCAGGCAGTTCATCACGCCTTCGAACCACGGCGCGCCGCACAGCACGGCGTCCTCGCGCACGATCACGCGCGCCGTCACCGGGCCGGCGTCGGGCACCAGCAAACCGGTCAGGTCGCCGGCGCCCACGTCTTCCAGCAGCGCGGCCAGCAGGTTGGCTTCAAATGCTTTGGTCAGCGCGTCGTCGAACGGCGCATACTTATTGATCAGGGTGCTCATCATGCTGGTCCGATTCCCGAAAACAGTGGCGCTTCCTGGCCCAGATCGGGGCCCGGTTGCACCTTGGCTTTTTTGGCGGCCGCAAAATCGAGCATGCGGTTGATCGACGTCACCGCCTGCTTGCCGATCTCCGCGTCCACAAACACTTCGCTGGTGGCCATGGTGGCCGCGGCATCCATGTTCTCCAGCAGGTCGCACAGGTTTTGCAGCCCGTTCATTGCCATCCACGGGCAATGCGCGCAGCTTTTGCACGTGGCGCTGTTGCCGGCCGTGGGCGCGACAATAAAACGTTTATTGGGCGCGGCCGCCTGCATCTTGTGCAGGATGCCGTTG
This sequence comes from Duganella sp., assembly GCA_040508835.1. Classification (GTDB taxonomy): domain Bacteria; phylum Pseudomonadota; class Gammaproteobacteria; order Burkholderiales; family Burkholderiaceae_D; genus Rugamonas. The sequence goes on from JBEVMD010000096.1 coordinate 8,927, forward strand.
TCGGTGGCGACGATGAAGGTATCGGCGTCCATGTCCACGGCAGCGTTGATGATCTGCGTGGTGGAACCCACCACGTCGGCCAGCGCCACCACGTTGGCGGGCGACTCCGGGTGCACCAGCACTTTCGCGTCCGGATATTGTTCCTTGAGCAGGTCCAGTTCCACGCCCTTGAATTCGTCGTGCACCAGGCACGAGCCCTGCCACAGCAACATGTCGGCGCCGGTCTGCTGCTGGATGTACGAACCGAGGTGCTTGTCCGGCGCCCACAGGATTTTCTTGCCCTGCGCATGCAGGTGCCTGACGATGTCGAGCCCGATCGACGACGTCACCATCCAGTCCGCGCGCGCCTTCACGGCCGCGCTCGTGTTGGCGTACACCACCACCGTGCGGTCCGGATGCTGGTCGCAGAACGCCGTGAATTCGTCCACCGGGCAACCGAGGTCGAGCGAACAGGTGGCGTCCAGGTCCGGCATCAGGATGCGTTTTTCGGGACTGAGGATCTTGGCCGTCTCGCCCATGAAGCGCACGCCGGCCACGATCAGGGTTTTCGCTGGATGATCACGGCCGAAGCGCGCCATCTCCAGCGAGTCGGACACGCAGCCGCCCGTTTCCTCGGCCAGGTCTTGCAAGTCGGCATCGACATAATAATGGGCAACCAATACCGCCTCGCGCTCTTTCAGCAACTGCCGGATGCGCGCCTTTAACTGCGTGCGCTGGTCGGGCGTGGGCGTGGCTGGCGTGCGGGCCCAGGCATGGGCCACGCAGCTGGCGCCGTCTTGCGGATGTTCGTACTCGACGGCTTTGATGTCTACAGTTTGCATGATGGGATGAATGCCGATGAAATGCTTAATCGATGCCCTGGCTGGTCAGGTATTCCTCGTAATTGCCGCGGAAATCGACCACTTCGTTTTCCTTGATCTCGATGATGCGGTTGGCCAGCGACGAGACGAATTCGCGGTCGTGCGAGACGAAGATCAGGGTGCCGGCGTATTTGTCGAGCGCCACGTTGAGCGATTCGATCGATTCCATGTCCATGTGGTTGGTCGGCTCATCGAGCAGCAGCACGTTGTGGCGGCCCAGCATCAGCTTGCCGTACATCATGCGGCCCTTCTCGCCGCCGGACAGGACCTTCACGGACTTCTTGACTTCGTCGCCGCCGAACAGCAGGCGGCCCAGGATCGAGCGCACGGCCTGGTCGTCGTCGCCTTCCTGGGTCCAGTCGCCCATCCAGTCGGTCAGCGTGGTGTCCTTGTCGAATTCCTCGGTCGGATCCTGCGGCATGTAGCCGACGTTGTCGTTTTCCGCCCACTTGACCATGCCGTGGTCGGCGTGCAGTCCGGCGATATCGTCACCGCCGATGCAGCGCAGCATGGTGGTCTTGCCGGCGCCGTTGGCGCCGATGATGGCAATCCGTTCGCCCGCCTCGACCATGATGCTGAAGTTCTTGAACAGCGTGCGGTCGTAGGTCTTGGAGATATTCTCCACTTCCACCGCCAGGCGGTGCAGCTTCTTCTCGCCGTCGAAGCGCACGAACGGATAGGCGCGCGAGGACGGCTTGATGTCTTCCACCTTGATCTTGTCGATCATCTTGGCGCGCGACGTTGCCTGGCGGGCCTTCGACTTGTTGGCCGAGAAGCGGCGCACGAAGTCCTGCAGTTCGGCCACTTTTTCCTTGGCCTTGGCGTTGTTGGCCAGCTGCTGGTTGCGCGCCTGGGTCGATGCCAGCATGTAGTCGTCGTAATTGCCTGGATAGATCTTCAGCGTGCCGTAATCCATGTCCGCCACGTGGGTGCACACCTGGTTCAGGAAGTGACGATCGTGGGAAATGATAATCATGGTGGAGTTGCGCTC
>JBEVMD010000179.1:0-2725 GCA_040508835.1 Duganella sp.
GGGTTTTTTATTGGGCAAACACGTTTATTTGGCAACACTGCCCGTGTTGGCATACGGCAGAACCCGCGCTGCCATGCGGGTGTCGGTCTTGAGCAATGCAACTTCGTCGGCCAGGATGTGGATCGCTTCGTTGAGCAACACATCCTTGGCGGACTTGGCCAGCTTCTCCGCTTCCAGCTCGGCCGCCAGCGACCGCTCCGCGCCTTGCAGGCCGTCGTCGCTGCGCAACGCGCCCTTGACGCCGGCCACCTTGGGCACGGGGGCGGTCTTGCCGTTGGCGGGCTTGGCGGCAATGGCCTTGTCCAGCGCAGCCTTCGGATCGGGCAGCAGGATCGGATCGTCGGCGCCCGGCGTGGCGGCCAGCAGGCGCGCTTCGCGCAGCTTGGAGCGGGCCTCCTGCTGCTCGCGCTCCTTGCGGCGCACGGCTTCGTTGAGCGAAATCGAGTTTTCCTTGCGCTGCTTGTTCACCAGGGCGATGTCTTCGGCCAGGTACTGGAAGTCCTTGTCCTTGGCCACCCGCGCCGTGTGCTTCTTGTCCAGCACGGGCAAGATTTCCTTCAGGTCGCCGGCCGGGATGAACGGCGCCGGCTGGATTTGCACCCATGGCAGCGCGTTATCGTAGCTCGATTCGCCGAACGAGTCGGCGTCGGTCATGGTCGGCAGCTTAAGGTCGGGCGTCACGCCGCGCAGCTGGGTGGTGCCGCCGTTGATGCGGAAGAACTGGGCGATAGTGAACTTGACTTCGCCATAGCGCACCTTGTCGTCCTGGGCGAAACGATCCAGGCTGAACAGGGTTTGCACGGTGCCTTTGCCAAAGCTCGGCTCGCCGATGATGACGCCGCGGCCGTAGTCCTGGATGGCGGCAGCGAAAATTTCCGACGCCGACGCCGAACCACGGTTGATCAGCACGCCCATCGGACCGTCCCAGGCCATGCCGGCGCGGGTATCGCTTTCGATGTCCACCTTCTTGTCGGCGCTGCGCTGCATCACGACCGGACCCTTGTCGATGAACAGGCCGGTCAGTTCCACGGCTTCGTTGAGCGAACCGCCGCCGTTGTTGCGCAGGTCGATCAGGACATTGTCGACCTTATCCTTCTTGAGCTCGACCAGCAGGCGTTCGACGTCGCGCGTGGCGCTTTTGAAGTCCTTGTCGCCCTTGCGGCGCGCTTCGAAGTCCTGGTAGAACGTGGGCAGGGAAATCACGCCCACGCGGCGCTTGGCGTTGCCATCCTTGACTTCATAAATGGTTTTCTTGGCCGACTGCTCTTCCATGCTGATCTTCTGGCGCACCAGCGAGACGAACGCGTGCTTGCCATCGGGGCCGGCATCGGCGGGAATGATCTCGAGCTTGACGGTGGAATCCTTGGCGCCGCGGATCAGCGCGACCACGTCGTCCAGGCGCCAGCCCAGCACTTCGGTCAGCGGGGATTTCTCGTCCTTGGCCACGGCCACGATGCGGTCGCCCACCTTGATCTTGCCGGACAGGCCGGCCGGGCTGCCCGGCACTACTTCGCGCACCACCGTGTAGTCGTCGCGGCTCTGCAGCACGCAGCCGATGCCTTCGAGCGACAGGCGCATGGCGATATCGAAATTGTCGGCCGCGCGCGGTCCCAGGTAATTGGTGTGCGGCTCGATCGACATGGCGTACGCGTTCATGAAGATCTGGAACACGTCTTCGCTGGTGGGCTTGCGCGACGGGCTCAGGTAGCTCTCGTAGCGCTTGTCCAGCGTTTCGCGGATGCTCTTGTCATCCTTGCCGGCCAGCTTGAGGCGCAGCCATTCGTTCTTGACGCGCTTGCGCCACAGTTCCTTCATGTCGGCGTCGTTCTTGACCCAGTCGGCCTTCTCGCGGTCGAACTGGTACGTTTCGTCGGAAGCGAATTCGAACTTGCCGGTCTTGACCAGCTCGCGTGCATAGGCGATGCGGTCGGCCAGGCGGGTCTGGTACAGATTGAAGATGGCAAAGGGCACGCTCAGATTTTCGCCGTTGATGGCGTCGTCGAGACGGGTGCGCACGATGGCGTATTGGTTGAGGTCAGCTTGGGTGAAGAACAGCTTTTCCGAATCGAGCGACTTGAAATACCGGTCGAAGATTTTTTCGGACATGGCGTCGTCCAGCGGTGCGGCTTTGTAATGCAGCTTGGTCAATACCCGCGACGCCAGCACGGCAGCCTGGGTTTGACCAACCTGGGGCTTGATCGGCGCATCTGCCGCTTTATCCGGCACGGCAGCGCCGGCCTGGACGGACAGGGCCGCAATCATGGCCACCAACAGCATTTTTTTCTTCATCGGCTACTCCGGAACGTTTAAAACAGTTATTGAATGGCGCGGTAGTGCATTTTCATTCTACAGGATAGCAGTCGCGGCGCCATTTTGTGAATGATGAGTTTCCTCCCGTAACCTTAAGCGCGGCTGAAACCATCATTTACAATACGTGGAAACCCGTAATTCATTTCAGGAACATACCTTTAAGTCATTGTTTTTCATGAAGAAAATCTTAAGATATGTCAAAATTTTGATTGCTTTAAGGCAAAAGCCTGCTAAAATTTCGCCTAAATTATCGACTGCATGGCCCGCGTCCCCGACCTTGCCAGCCCGCCTCAGCTCGTGAGGCAGATGTTTTCCAGCCTTACGCAGCGCTCCCCGGACTTTTGGGAGCATGTTCGTTTCCGAACGATAAATACTAATGACCTTCCAAGAGATCCAATGAACAAATCCATCCTGC
>JBEVMD010000198.1:0-4848 GCA_040508835.1 Duganella sp.
ATTACCGACGCCGGCATCAGCCGCGAGTACCGCGATGGTCTGCAGAGCGCCGGCATCGAACTGCTGATAGCCGATTGAACCCACCCGGCGACCGCAATCGATCGCCGGGTGCGTGCTACCTGGTGCGTCTCAAGGCAGCAGGTAGAAGTGGAACACGGTGGTCTGCGCGTAGTTCTGGCCCGGGTCCAGGCGCGTGGAAGGGAATGCCGGCTGGTTGGGGCTGTCGGGATAGCCTTGCGCCTCAAAGCTGATGGACTGGTACTTGGTCAGGCGCTGACCGCCCTTGCCCACGATCTCGCCCTTGAGGAAGTTACCGGTGTACACCTGCATGCCCGGCTCGGTGGTGGCAATTTTCAGGCCGCGACCGGACTGGCGATCCTCGTACGTCACCGCCGGCTTCGGCGTCGCCGTTTTACCGCCGCGTATCACATAGTTATGGTCGATGCCGCCGTTGGCCAGCGCCAGCTGCGGATGGATGGCGCGCGCGCGTTCCGTCACGCTGGCCGGCGTGCGGAAATCGAACGGCGTGCCGGCCACCGGCAGCGGCTGGCCGGTAGGGATCAGCGTCGCGTTGACCGGCAGGATGGCGTCCGACTCGATGGTCAACTGGGCGTCGGTGGCCACGCCCTTGGCCGGGATGCCCGACAGGTTGAGCATGCTGTGGTAGGTCAGGTTGACCACCGTGGGCTTGTCGGTGGTGGCGCCGTAGCGGATGGTCAGGTCGTTATTGTTATTGAGTTCGTACGTCACGTCGGCCACCACGGTGCCGGGGAAACCCTGGTCGCCATCGGGCGACGTGAGCGTGAACGTGACCGACGCCTTGTCGGCCGTCTGCTCCACCGACTTGACCACCCAGTTGCGCTTGTCCCAGCCCACGGTGCCGCCGTGCAGCGTGTTGGGCGGTTCGCTTTGCGACAGCGCGTACTGCTTGCCGTCCAGCGCGAAACGGCCGTTGGCGATGCGGTTGGCGTAACGGCCCACCGTGACGTTGGTAAAGCCGGGCGTGGTTTCGTAACCGGCCAGCGTGTCGTAGCCGACCACCAGGTCAGCGGCGTTGCCCTGCTTGTCCGGGAAGCGCAGGCTTTGCACGGTGGCGCCGTACGAGATCAGCGTGGCCGACATGCCGGCGGCATTCTTCAACGTCACCGCTTCGACTTTGGCGCCGTTGGACAAGGTGCCAAACGTGGTGCGCGACGCAGACAGGGCGGACGAGGCCTGGTCGCGGGACGGCAGCTGGCTGCAGGCGCTCAGTCCGACAAGGGCGGTCAGCGAGAGGGCGGTAACGTGTCTCTTCGAAATGTTCATATAGTTATAAAGCCTCGGTTAATAAAAGGTGGGCCGTAACGGCACGGGAAATCCTATTGTAATTTCTTTTGTGTAAATGTGTCTCACAATGCATCGTCAGGCGGGAACGGCCGGCGGCGCAAAAAAAAGCCGCCCCGAACAACCGGGCGGCAAAGACAGACACACACTTGCGGGATGGGGCGGTGCGCCCCGCCCCATCAGAACTTCAGGCTGGCGCCCAGGGTGATGGAGCGGCCGTAACGATAAAAACCGTTCGGCAGGCTGATGGTGCCGTTGCCCAGGCTGGTCTGTTGCTTGGCATTGGTCAGGTTATTGCCTTCAATGCTGATCCGCAGAGAGTCGTTCACCTCGTAGGCCATCTGCGCCGTCAGCCACGTGATCGCCCTGGCCGTCTCGTTGAAACCGGCGCCAAGCACATTGGTGGCGGTGACGAAGGAATCGGTGTAATCGGCGGTCGTGCTCATGCTCCAGGGGCCGCGCTCGTACAGCAAGCCCAGCGATGCGGTGGCCGGGGCAATGCCTTCGAGCGGGCGTTCCACGCCATTGACCCAGCTGCTCGACAGATTACGCGTGTACTGCGCCCGCACGCCGAAGCCGTTGTCGAACAGGTGCTGCAGGCCGATTTCCATGCCGCGCGCCTTGGCGCTGTCGCCGTTGACGGGGCGCTGCACATTGAACAGGCGGCCGCCGGGCGCGCCGATGTCCTGGCCGGTCAGGAACAGGCTGGTGATCTGGTTCTTGATATTTTTCTGGTAGACGGCAAACGTCAGCGCAGAACTCCTGGCGTAATACCATTCCAGCGAGACGTCGGCCTGGTGCGCGGTGTACGGCTTGAGGTCGGCATTGCCGCCGTAGATCTGCGTGAAATCGCCCCACGAGATGCTGGCGGTGGTGCTCGATGGCGCCAGCTTGTCCACCGACGGCCGCGCCATCGTCTTGGCCGCGCCCAGGCGCAGTTGCAGCGCATCCGTAATGGCGTAAGTAAAGTTGGCCGACGGCAGTCCGAAGGTGTAGCTGGCATCCTGCCTGACGACGGACGGATCGGCGTACACGGCCGTGAAGTTGAACGCGCCATTCTGGATGATGTCGTCGATCTTCGCATCCCAGGCCTGGGCGGTGGTCTTGGTGCGCACCAGGCGCACGCCGACGTCGGCCGTCCATTTGTCGCCGGACAGGTCGGCCTGCACGTACGCCGTGGTGGTTTTCTCGGTCACGCGGTAGCTTTCCAGCGGATTCCAGGCCGGCGCCGACAGGGCCGAACTGTACACGCCGCCGCCGGGCCGCGGCTGGCCGTCGTAGGCCTTCAACGCCTGGGCGTAGCTGTCGACATCGAAACCGAGGAAGCTGCGCGGGAAGTTGCCGCTCACGCAGGACAAGAAACCGCTCGGGCTCAGCGTCTGGTTGATGACGTTGCCGCCCAGGGCGCCCACGTTGATCGCGTTTTCGCCGGAATAGTGATCCTGGCCGGCATTGAACGCGTTGTTGATCATGTCGCGCGTCTTCTTGCGGTTGGTCTGGCTCAGGCCGAACTTCAGCTGGTCGATATGAAAGCGGTCCTGCTTCCATTCGGCATTGACGGTGGCGCCGCCGATGCGGTCCTTGATGTTGTCGCCCGCGCGGCCATAGAAGTGGGTATTAAAATCGCTGTCCTTGAACAGACCCTGGTCCAGGCCGCTCTGCAGGTCGCGGCCGTCGGCCAGCGTGGTCTTCACGTCCGGCACCGCGCTGCCGTTGAGCTGGATGCGCGTCACATTGGGCTGGTTCATGCGCAGCACCACGTAGGTGTCCTTGCCGCCGGAGTTGCGCTTCGACGTGGACAGGTAAAAGTCGCTGTCCACTTTCAGGGTCGGCGAAATCTTCCATTCCGCCTTGGCGCCAGCCATCGCGGTGTCCACCACCCGGTACTCGGTCTGGTTCAGCACCTCGGGATTGAGCCGCAGCTCGGGGTCGGTGCTCGCTAACGTCAGGTCGGTGACGACGCCGTTGTTGACCTTGATATCGGACCAGCGGCCCGGCGCATACAGCGGGTAGTACGACAGCTGGTAGCCGACCTGGGGCGAATCGAGCCGGGTCGCGAAGCCGTCGAAGATGACCTTGACGTCGCGGTTCGGCCGCCACTCCACCTTGCCCGAGAGCGCCACGCGCTCTTTCTTTTCCATGATGGAACCGAAGCGGAACTGCCCCGGCCCGACCAGGCCTTCTTCGTTGGGGTCGAGGATGCCGTTGCCGTTGGGATCGATGGGACCGCCCCAGGTGTTGCCCGACTCCCAGAACTGGCTCGGATCGCCGGGGATGGCGTTGCGCGACCAGCCGCCGTCGTTGCCGGCAGTGTCGGTGCGCACGTCGCGCTTGGCATACACCACGCCCAGCAGCACGCCCAGCTGGTCGCCGAAGGTATTGCTGTAGGTACCCGACAGCTTCTTGCCATTCAGGCTGCTCATCTGGTTGCGGTCGCCTTCCACGCGCAGCAGCCCGTGCTGGCCTTTCTGGTCGAACGGGCTGGCCGAGCGCAGATTGACCAGGCCGCCGATGGCGCCTTCGATCAGCTGCGCCTGGGTGGACTTGACGACGTCGGCGCCACTGATGACGTCCGCCGGCAGCACGTCGTACGCAAAGTCGCGGCCCGCGCCGTCGGTGCCCAGCAGGCGGCCGTTGAAGGTGGTGATCGTGTAATCGGGGCCGAGGCCGCGGATGCTGACCTTCTGACCCTCGCCGCCGGCCGTGCGCGAGATCGACACGCCGGTGATGTGGCTGAGCGAATCGGCCACGTTGTTGTCGGGGAAGCGGCCGAGCTCGGTTGCGCTGATACTGTCCTGCACGACGGCCGAATTGCGCTTGAGTGCCAGGGACTGCTTCAGGCTGGCGCGGGTGCCGGTCACTTCGACGGTCACGACCTTTTCTTCATCGGGCGTGGCTGACTCGACTTGGGCGCGGGCCGGCGCCGCCAGGGTCGCCAACGCGATCAGGCACGCAGAAGTCAGCGGGTGGAGCACCAAGTTTGGATAACCGTTGGCACGGGAGCGGCGTTGCAGGTCAGTCATTCAATGGTTCCTTTGTCAAGTTGTATAGCGCGGGCAACTGCGGGTGTCAGAAGCGTCCCTGATCCCACCGCTCGCCCGACACGGCGCGGGCCGGAATTGTCGATAGAGTTTTTATTAGCAATCCGCTTGATTTCGGAAGTCGTGAGCGCAAGCCTGCAAGTTCCATTTCGAAATAGCGAAAGCCTTTAAAGCGTGGCCTAGCGTTATGGCGTTAGTAAGTCTATATCGAAACCCTGAAAACACTGAGCAAATCTTACGTTTTAACTTTTGTTTTGTTGTATTTTTGCGGTTTGTTTCATATTGTTTCGTTCGAAAGTTTCGCTCTTGGAATTTTCCCTGGAAGGCCAGGAAAAGTTGGTTCTGCCCGTGGTGAGCATCGGCTGGCGCAGGGCAAAAAAAAACGCCATCAACCCCAGGATGGTCAAGGGTTGATGGCGTTAGATGATGTGGGGCGGAAAAGCGGGGTGGTGCTCCGAGCCGGAATCGAACCGGCACGCCTTGC
>JBEVMD010000273.1:0-8054 GCA_040508835.1 Duganella sp.
GGCGAGGCGCAGCGCCGCAGACAGTGCGCCAGCACGGCAAGGCGCTGCAACGCCGCCATGGCCGTTGTCCAGCGATCAGGGCAAAGCGCAGCGCCACAGACAGTGCGCCGACACGGCAAGGCGCTGCAACGCCGCCATGGCCGTTGTCAGCAAGCTATGGCACTTCGGCCGAGTTCATGCGGGCTAATATGGTCGAAGTGCGGCGATTCAGATAATTGGTATCGCGATGCTTGTCGTAGTAGCGCGGGTTGGGCAGCATCACGGCCAGTCGTGCCGCCTGGCCTGCATTGAGGCTTGCTGCGCTGGCGCGGTAGTAATGGCGCGACGCCGCTTCGGCACCAAACGTGCCGGTGCCGAACTCCACCACGTTCAGGTAGATTTCATAGATGCGGCGCTTGTCCATCAGCGTTTCCAGCATATACGTGATCACCAGTTCCTGGCCCTTGCGCACATAGCTGCGCGAGCCGGACAGGAACAAATTCTTGGCCAGCTGCTGGGTGATGGTGGAGCCGCCGGCCACCACCTTGCGCTTCTTGCTGTTTTTTTCGTACGCTTTTTGCAGCGCATCCCAGTCCACGCCCTCGTGCTCGGCAAAGTTGGCGTCTTCCGACGCGATGATAGCGCGCTTGAGGTTGATGGAGATGCGGTTGTACGGCACCCACACCTGGCGGATTTCCGCCTTGGGATTTTTTTCCTGCAGCGCAGCCTGCTGCTCGCGCATAAAACTGGTCATGGCGGGATTGTGATCGACCCACCACCAGATCTGCACGAAGAAATACAGCTGCACGGCCAGTACCAGCACGACCGGCACGATGAATACCCATTTGATCCAGCTGTAACCGCCACGGGCTTGGGCCGCCTTTTTGACGGCCTTCATAGCTGCGCACGCAGCTGCTGCAACACGTCGGCGGTGTCGGGATGGACGCCGCGCCACACGGCAAACGCTTCGGCCGCCTGCTCCACCAGCATGCCCAGGCCGTCGCGCGTGCGGGCGCCATGCTGCGCCGCGAACTGCAGGAACACGGTGGGCTCTTTACCGTACATCATGTCCAGCGCCAGCGCGCCGGGCGCGAAGATCGACGGCGCCACCGGCGGCACTTGCGCGCTCAGGCTGGCGGCAGTGGCGTTGATCACCAGGTCGAACGCGCCGTCGAGGTCGGCGTAACCGCAGGCCGAGACCACACCTGCGCCGCCCAGCGCGGCAAACTGCGCAGCCAGCGCCTGCGCCGTGGCCACGGTGCGGTTGGCAATCACCAGCCGGGCCGGGCGATGTTCGAGGATGGGCAGCACCACGCCGCGCGCGGCGCCGCCGGCGCCCAGCAGCAGCACGCGCTGGCCGGCAATCGGCACGCCCGCGTTACCCACGATGTCGGCCACCAGGCCGGCGCCGTCGGTGTTGTCGCCGATGATGCCGTCGTCGGTGAAGTGCAAGGTATTCACGGCGCCGGCCGCCTGGGCGCGGATGGTGAGCGCATTGGCCACTTTGACGGCGTCGAGCTTGAACGGCACGGTGACATTGGCGCCCCGGCCGCCCTCGGCAATAAAGGCGTGCACGGCGGCGGCAAAGCCGTCGACCGGCGCCAGCCGTTTTTCGTAGTGCACCGGGTGGCCGGTTTGCGCCGCGTAGGCGGCGTGGATGTCAGGGGATTTGCTATGGGCAATCGGGTTGCCGAAGACGCAGTAACGGTCTTGTTGCGCGCGCATGTAATTATCGTCCTCCGCCGAGCATCTCGGCTTCCAGTTTATCGTCGCGGGTAAATTTAAAGGTAGTGATCACGACCCACAGGTCGTCGCGGTCGCTGGACCGCATATTCGGTGGAAATTTGCCGAACGGCGCCGCGCGGCGCACGATGGCGATTGCCGCCTGGTCCAGAGCCGGATTGTTGGAGCTGCGCGTGACTTCGATGCCGCCCTCTTTCTCGTAGATGGTGCCGTCCTGGAACACGGGTATCGACAGCACCAGCGTGCCGTACAGCTTGCGGCCGTTTTGCTGCGGGAAGTTCAGCGTGCCCACGTCCTCGATGCGTTTTTGCAGCGTCTTGTAATACATGGCGTAGCCCACGCCCTGGGTGCTGGGACTCAAAAACGTCTTGCGCGGCCGCTTGTTCTGGTCTTCGATGGTTTCGCTGATCTCGGCTGCGCGGCGGGCGATGGCCTTGCTCGATTCGAGCAGGTCCGCACCGCGCGCCAGCGGATCGGGCCGGGTGTTTTCCGTAACGGGCGCGGCCGTGAACGGATCGCGCTTGACGCGCGTGAGCAGGTTGCGCTGCTGCTCTTCCAGCTCCGAGATGCGGCGCTGGGTGGCCTGGATGCTGTCGCCCGTTTCCATCTTGCGCATGTCGGGCAGCGGCGACTTCGAGCGGCCCTGGTCCACCATGCCGCCGCCGTCCAGGTTGGCCTGGGCCAGCGCTTCGGCCTTGAGCGGCGCATTCTTGTGCTTGGCATTGACCAGGATGACTTCCAGCCCCGGATCGGTGGGTTTGACGGCGTTCGGCGGCGGCGCCACAAAATGCACGGCCAGCATGACGCCATGCGCCAGCAGCGAGAGGCCGATGGCGATGTAGAGGAAGCGATTTTCTTGGAATGACTTCACGCTGTGCCGGGGGTGGATTTGAACTAGGGCAATTTTAAAACAATTCGGCAGCCTGGAATCCGTCATTCCCGCCTACGCGGCGGTTCGCCGATGCGAAATGACGGAGCGGGCGATGGTGGTGCTTACGGCGTTGCTGACTGTTCGGTACCGGCCGCGGAGCTGTCCGTGGTTTCGGCTTCGACTTCGACTGCAACTTCCGGCGCATCGACCGCCTCCTCCGGCACCTCCAGTTCCTCGTCGTCGAACGCTTCTTCGGCGCCGGTCGGGGCCGTTGCCGCCGGAATCTCCAGCAAGCGCGCCTCGATGGTCAGTTCCACTTCGTCCCAGCGCAGGATGTCGAGCTTGACGTTGGCACCGCGCGCCACCGACGGCATGCCCGGCAGGCGCACGATCAGCGGAATGTCGGCCAGGCGCAGCACTTCGTCCTTGAGCACCACGGCGTCCACCTGGCGCGCATTTTCCTGGCCCAGCCAGCGCAGGCACCAGTAACGTTCCATGTTCGACTGGTGGTCGCCATAGGCCGCGTACGCTGCGTCGAACTGCGACACGATGGCAAACAGGCCCGCATCCTTGTGCTTGAAATGGGCCACCAGCGGCGCGGTCACGCCCTTGTCGGCGCAGGCCAGGATCTGCCATTGGTTGACCAGGTCGGTATAGCGGCGCAGCGGCGACGTGCTCCATGCGTACTGGTCCACGCCCAGGCCCTGGTGCGGCGCCGCGTGCGTGAGCATGCGCACCTGCATCTTGGCGGCCCAGCCGCCCACGCCCTGGCCCTGGCTGCGATAAATGCCGGGCACGCCGCAGTCGTGCATCAGCTTGCCCCAGGTGCTGTTGGCAAAGATCATCAGCTCGGCCACGATCTTGTCCAGCGGCGCGCCGCGCTTGCGGCGGCTGACGGTGACCACGTCGTCTTCCACGTAGAAATTGAAGTCGACGCGGTTGTTCTGTTCCGGCTTCAGGCCAAAGCCTTCGCGCTTGACCATGCGCGCCGCTTCCAGCACCTGCGCCCACTGCCAGATCAGGCCCAGCGCTTCCTTGTGCGGATAGTCGCCCTCTCCGCTGGCCAGGGTTTCCTCGTTGACCAGGTCGTCCAGGTCGTTGTGGCGCAGGTTGTTCGCGATCGGCACCATCTCGGCGCGCGTTTCGGTGGTCAGCACCGACCAGTCGGCCGGGTTCAGGGTGGCGTACAGCGACAGCGCCGGGCAGGTCTTGCCTTCGGCCAGGGTGAACGCTTCCACCACGCTGTCGGGCAGCATCGTGATTTTGTCGCCGGGCATGTAGACGGTGGACATGCGCGCGCGCGCCATCTTGTCCACGGCGTCGTCGGGCTTGATGGCGAGACCTGGCGCGGCAATGTGAATGCCGATCCTGACGTTGCCGTCGTCCAGGCGGGTGACGGAAAACGCGTCGTCGATCTCGGTGGTGGTGACGTCGTCGATCGAGAACGCGCGCACGTCCGCCACTGGCAGGTTGATGGGCGGCACCGGCACGGCCACGTCCGGGAAACCGGCGCCGCGCGGGAAGTTCTCGAACAGGAACTTGGCCATGTGGAAAGCCTTGGGCGACGCCAGGCCGCCCACGTCCAGCATCAGGCGCTGCGGATTGGTGTGCAGCTCGTTGCACGCCGCTTCCAGCGCCTTGTATTCGATGCCGTTCTTTTCCGGCTTGAACAGCAGTTGCAGCACGATCGGCTGCATGGCTTCCGGCAGCTTGCCCGCTTTCAGTTCTTCCACGTACTGGGCCTGGATGACCGCCTGCTGTTTCTTTTTCTCGATGCCCGCTTGCGCGGCGCGCAGCGACTGCTCGGGCGCCGCCTTGTAGCGGCCCCGGCCCTTCTTATAGAAATAGATCGGCGCCGAGTGCAGGGAGAGGATCAGGCCGGCCGCTTCAGCCGGCAAAGGCGCGTGGCCGAAATATTCGGTGCCCAGTTCGGCAAAGCCGAATTCCTCTTCCCCGGCCACTTCCCACAGGAAGTCGAGGTCGATCTCCAGCGACACGGCCTTGGCCTGTTCCATCAAATCCGTGGGCGACGGCTTTTCGTACTGCAGCAGCACATCCTTGATCTTGACCTTGGTGCGCTTGCCGCTGGCCATTTCAACCTGGTAGGCCTCGCCGGCTTGCGACATCACGGAACCAACCTTGAAATCGCCGGATTCTTCGAAAAATAAATTCATTGCTCTTCTGTTCTTTATACGTTGACTTGTTTCAGTTCCAGCACAGAAGGCAAAAACACTTCCGTAACCAGCAGGGTACCGCGCCGGCGCCGATATAAACAGCGTCGTGCATATAATATGTGTGCCGGCGCCAGCATCGGGTGGTCGTCCAGCCCCAATGCCAGCCGCGCCCGCTGTGCCAGCGGATGCCCTGCATGCAATCTTGCAAATTCCAACACACCGCGCCGCACCAGCGGATCGCCAAACAGCGTGGTGCCCAGCGAGCGCTCGCCCAGCGCGCCAAACAGCGGCCAGTCGCTGGCCGTGGCCGACATCGGCACCACCGTGTGGGCAAACACGGCGGGCGTATTATCACACCGCAGCAGCACTTCCCGCTCCCACACCCGGCCCGGCCGCGGCAGGCCGATGATGGCCGTCTCGTCCGCCAGGCACCGCGCCGTGTGCTGGTGCAGGCATTGCACGCGAAACGCGTCGCTGTGCGCGCGCAGCCGCGCGGTGAGCGAGCCGGGCGTAGTCAGCCAGTCGCGCATCGCTGCCGGCGTCTCGGCGGCCAGCTGCCGTTGCCACTGTGCCTGGCGCAAGCTGCGCGCCGCCACTCGACCCTTCAAGCTGCGGCTCCGATGCCGCAAAAGGCCAGCACCGCGCCCACGTAGGCGGGAAATTCGGAAATACTGTGGTCGCTGCCGGCAATCACGTGCTGGCGCGCGCCCGCATAATGCTTGACCATGTCGCGATAGTCCAGCACTTCGTCGCCGGTGGCGGCCATGAGGAAATAGCGCTCGGGACGGGTAATCCGGTCCACCGCCAGCGCCCGCAATTCGTCGATGTATGCGCGTTTGAATTCGAACGGTTCGTCCGAGTGGTACTGGGTGGTCACGCCCACGTGCCGGTCCAGGTCCTGCAGCGGCACGATGGCGGGATTGAGCAGCACCGCGCGGCAGCCGAGGCGCTCGGCCATCCAGGTCGCGTAATAGCCGCCCAGCGACGAGCCGATGATCGACAACTGGTCGGCCGGCACGCCTTCGACCAGCGCGAACGCCAGGTCGATCGCCTGCGCGGGCGACGCCGGCAGTTGCGGGCTGACCAGCTGGTCCGATACCCCCAGCGCCGTCATGCGCTCGGCAATCACGCGGCCTTTCATGGACAGCGGCGACGACCGGAAACCGTGCAGGTAGAGAATCATGCGAGCGCGTCCAGGATTTTCTGGTGGACGCCGCCGAAGCCGCCGTTGCTCATCACGATCACGTGGTCGCCCGGCCGGGCCGCTTGCGCCACGGCCGCCACCAGCTGGTCGAGGTCCTCGTACGCGCTGGCGGTCTCGCCCAGCGGCGCCAGCGCATCGCCCAGGCTCCAGCCCAGCGCTTCGCGGCTGCCGAAACCAAACACCAGGTCGGCATCGGCCAGGCTGCCCGGCAGTGCGTCTTTCATGGCGCCCAGCTTCATGGTGTTGGAGCGCGGCTCCAGTACCGCAAGAATGCGCGTAGCGGGGCCGACCTTCTGGCGCAGCCCGGCCACTGTGGTGGCAATCGCGGTGGGATGGTGGGCGAAGTCGTCGTACACGGTGACGCCCTGCACCACGCCGCGCACTTCCATGCGGCGCTTGACGTTTTCAAACGTGGCCAGCGATTGCGCGGCCTGCGCCACCGGCACGCCCACGTGACGCGCGGCAGCAATTGCGGCCAGCGCATTGGCGCGGTTGTGCTTGCCGGTGAGTTGCCAGGCAACGTGGCCGGCCTGCTTGCCCTGGAAGAGCACGTCGAAACTGCCGTCGTCATGCTCGGCCATCGACCAGTCGGCGTAGCCGTCGCTCCCCTTGCCGAAGTTTTCCCGCTCGCTCCAGCAACCGCGCTCGAGCACGCGCGCCAGCGAGGCCTCGTCCGCGTTATAGATCACGCGGCCGATGCCGGGCACGGTGCGCACCAGGTGGTGGAACTGGGTTTCGATGGCGGCCAGGTCGGGGAAGATGTCGGCGTGGTCGTATTCCAGGTTGTTGAGGATGGCCGTCTTGGCGTGGTAATGGACGAACTTGCTGCGCTTGTCGAAGAACGCGGTGTCGTACTCGTCCGCTTCGATCACGAAGAAGATCGACTCCTTATTTCCCTGGATGCGGGCCGAGACGCCGAAATTGCGCGGCACGCCGCCGATCAAAAAGCCCGGCGCGTAGCCGGCGTCTTCCAGGATCCAGGTCAGCATGGCGGTGGTGGTGGTCTTGCCGTGCGTGCCGGCCACGGCCAGCACCCAGCGGTCCCTGAGTATATGTTCGCCCATCCACTGCGGCCCCGATACGTACGGCAGGCCGAGGTTGAGGATTTCTTCCATCAGCGGATTTCCACGCGACACCACGTTGCCGACCACGTACAGGTCGGGCGCAAGCGCTGTCTGTTCCGGTCCGAAACCCTGGATCAATTCGATGCCCTGCGCTTCCAGTTGCGTGCTCATCGGCGGATAGACATTGGCGTCGCAGCCCGTCACGCGGTGACCCGCCTCTTTCGCCAGGACCGCCAGGCCGCCCATGAAGGTGCCGCAAATGCCGAGTATATGTATGTGCATAGTAAGTAAGACTGTGGAAAAGGCGCGATGGAATACGGGATTTTACCTGAGGCGACGCCCTTTTCCCGGATCAGGGTATTATCTCGTCCATGACGCCCCCTGTACCCGAAGACGCTACACTGCTGCGCGCGCAAATTGCCGCTGCCGCCGCGCGCCTGATCGCCGACGACGGCGCCGATTACCTGACCGCCAAACGCAAGGCCGCCCGGCAAATCCTGGGCACGACGCAACCGCCGGCACACCAGTTGCCGGACAACGCGCAGGTGGAAGCGGAGCTGCGTTCCTACCAGGCGCTGTTCCAGGCCCACACGCAACCGGCGCGCCTGCTGCGCCTGCGCACGCTGGCGGTGGACATCATGCAGGGTTTGTCGGACTTCAATCCTTACCTCACCGGCGCCGTCCTCAACGGTACGGCCGGCGCGCACGACGACATCCACTTGCAGCTGTTTGCCGACAGCCCCAAGGACGTCGAAATCTTCCTGCTCAATAAAAACGTCCAGATCGACCTCTCGGAGTCGCCGCACTTCAAGGGCCCGCGCCACGATCCCGTGGAGACCGTCAGCTTCCTGTGGCAGGGCGAAGGCGTGCATGCCGAGCTGTACGAGATGGACGACCTGCGCGGCGCCGTCAAGGCGCGCGGCGACAAACTCCAGCGCGCCGACCTGGCCGCCGTACGCGCGCTACTAGTTAACACTCATCCAGAATCCGACCATGAATAAAAGACATCTTGCCGCCTA
>JBEVMD010000230.1:0-5253 GCA_040508835.1 Duganella sp.
ACTGCCTCACTATGTGGTTTTAATAGTCCGACTTCAGGCGCGCCTTGGAGCCGCTGACGGGCTCCAGCTGCACCTGTTCGGCGTCTACCTGTGCGCGCGCCTGGTCGCACACAGCGTCCACCGGCAGTTGCAGGCGCTGCGCGGTTTCTGCCAGCGTACGCAGTTGGCCCAGCTGGAACAGGATCTGCAGTTGTTGCGGGGCCAGTGTTTGCGCGCCCAGCCGGTCGAGCCGCTCGGCATAGCACGGATGGCGCACCAGCAAGTCCTCCATCAGGCCGCCCAGTGCGTCGGGATCGGCCACGGCGCGCCCGTTCAGGCTGTCGACGCGCAGCAGGGCATTGACGACGCCGCGCGCGGCCGGTAGCGCCAGGTCGAGGTCGGCGCGCCGCAGCGGCGCGTCTTGCCACTGCGGCGGCACCAGCGCCACCAGGCCGTTGTAGTGGTGGGTGTCGGGCTCGCTGGTCAGTGTGGTCGGCCCATGCACGCAGGCGTCGAACAGCGTCACCTCGGCCATGACGATGGCGGTGCGCGCCTGGCGGCCGCCAGCTGCCTGCAGGCGCTCCAGGTGGCGCCGGCCATGCACGATCATGCCGCCCCGTTCGAAGAACGGCACCGGCTCGCTGTTGGCCATGTGCACATGGGGGAAAATGATCGGCGCATCGTCGCGCGTGATACGCAACAGGTCGCCCACCAGCGTCGATGGCGCATAGCGGTGCAGTGTATCGAGGCCGTGGACCAGGGCGAAGCGGCGATCGCCAAACGGCAGCGGACTGCCAGGCGGCACGAACACGATGTCGTGGTTGGGGGCGCGCCGATGGGCCGGCAGCCAATGGGCGTAACCCATGTAGCCGAGCACGTCGAAATTTCCTTCCCAGATAGAAATCACATGCTGCTCGGGAAACGCCGCTGCCAGCATTTCTCCGCTCCAGCCGGTACGGCCCCAGGTGTCCAGAATCAGGTCGCCGGGCTGTAGCTGCGCGCGCACCAGGTCGAGCAGCGCGTAAAAGGCGCGCGTCGATTCGTTAAACGGCTGGAACGCAGCGTAGCGGTCTGGAATGCGGCGCACGTGGCGGCGGTGCAGAAAGGAGAGGTAATCGGCGCTCGGCGCCAGTTTTGCATCCAGCGCCGGCAGCGCCGCCCGCGCCGCATCGAGGCTGCCTTGCAGCGCTTCGGTAAACAACGGAAAACCCTGTACTACCGGGATGTGCAGCGCGCAGCACGGGCACGTCAGCACACCTTGCCGCAGCCGCGCATTGGCGCTGGCAGGGATGCCACCGGCTAATGGCAGGCGGCAGGCAGGGCATGCCAGGGCGTCGAACGTGGTTTTCTGCATGAAGATAATCGGATGGCGTTAATGCGGCTTGCTTACAACACGGATGGCGGCGGGGTTTTGTTACGGTAATCGCATAGGTCGACCTGCATGCAGTTCCAGCACTCGGGCTTGCGCGCCTTGCAGGTGTAGCGGCCATGCAAGATCAGCCAGTGGTGGGCATCGTGTAAAAATTCCTTTGGGATAAACTTTAACAGTTTCTGCTCAACAATGTCCACGTTTTTACCAGGCGCCAGGCCGGTCCGGTTCGACACGCGGAAGATATGCGTGTCCACCGCCATGGTCGGTTCGCCGAACGCCGTGTTCAGCACCACGTTGGCGGTCTTGCGGCCCACGCCCGGCAATGCTTCCAGCGACTCGCGGTCGCGCGGCACGTCGCCGCCATGCAGGTCCACCAGCATGCGGCAGGTGGCCATCACATTCTTGCCCTTGGTCTTGTACAGGCCGATGGTCTGGATGTACGTCTTGAGTTCTTCCTCGCCCAGGTCGAGGATGGCCTGCGGCGTGTTGGCCACCGGGTACAGCTTGCGCGTGGCCTTGTTGACGCCCACGTCGGTCGCCTGCGCCGACAGCAGCACGGCGATCAGCAGTTCGAAGGGCGTCGTGTATTCCAGTTCGGTCTTGGGGTGGGGATTGGCGGCGCGGAAGCGCACGAACATTTCGTAGCGTTTGGCTGGATTCATTCAGGCTGGGGTCCGTTGTTGCTGGCTGCTTTTTCGGCAGGCACTGCTGGTTCTTCGTCGGCCGCTTTTTCCGCCGCGGCAGCTTCCTTTTTCAGGCGCGCGCGCTCCATGGCCGCGGCAATGATGGCGCGCTTGCGTTCCTTTTCCGCAGCGCCCGCAGCGTCCGCCGGATCGAGCGCGATCACGGCGTCCATCTTGGCGGCGGCCTTGGCGGCCAGGCGGGCGTCGTTCTCGTCCTTGTCGCGCTGCAGGCGCGCCGTGCGGCGGTCGTGGCGCTGGCGCGCGGCGTCGGCCTCGGGCTGGCTCCACGCGGCCCAGCCCGTCGTTTCCGTGACCGGGTACATGACGATGCAGTCGACCGGGCACGGATGGACGCACAGGTCGCAGCCGGTGCACAGATCGGGCACCACGGTGTGCATCAGCTTGGCGGCGCCCACGATGGCGTCCACCGGGCACGCCTGGATGCACAGCGTGCAGCCGATGCACAGGCTTTCGTCGATATACGCCACGGCGCGCGGCCGCTCCAGGCCGTTGACGGGATTGAGCGGGATGATCCGGCGGCCGGTGACGGCAGAGAGCCGCACGATGCCTTCGGCGCCGCCAGGCGGGCACTGGTTGAGGTCGGCCGTGCCGCCGGCAATGGCTTCGGCATACGGGCGGCAGCCGTCATAGCCGCACTTGGTGCATTGCGTTTGCGGCAGGACGTCTTCGATGCGGTCGGCGAGGCTGGGGACGGTGGTGTCGGACACGGCAGTTTCAATTGCGGCAAAACGCCATTATCCGATATCTGGGAGGGAACTGCGCGGAATCCCGAGCGGAACACTGCGAAATCGGCGCGCTGGAGAGTCCCTCCCGGCGCGCCGATGATGGTTGAACGCTGGCAGCGTGTGCCGGCCCGACGGTCAGGCGTGTTGCTTGATGAACTCGGTAATTTTCGGGCACACCAGCTCGCGCCAGCGACGGCCCGAAAAAATGCCGTAGTGGCCGGCGCCGGGCGCCACGAAATCGAGGTGCATGGCGGCGGGAATGCCGGTGCACAGGTCGTGCGCAGCCTGGGTCTGGCCGGCGCCGGAAATGTCGTCGAGTTCACCCTCGACCGTGAACAGCGCCACGGTGGTGATGTCCTGCGGGCGCACCAGCTGGCCGCCCACTTCCCAGACGCCGCGCGGCAGGGCGAATTCCTGGAACACGGTCTTGATCGTGTCCAGGTAATATTCGGCCGGCATGTCCAGCACGGCGTTGTATTCGTCGTAGAACTTGCGGTGCGATTCGGCCGTTTCTTCGTCGCCCTTGACCAGGTGATTGTAAAAGTCGCGGTGGCTTTCGGCGTGCCGGCCGGGGTTCATGGCAATGAAACCGGCGTGCTGCAGGAAGCCCGGATACACCTTGCGTCCGAAGCCGGGGTAATTGGGCGGCACCGGATAGATCACGGTGTTCTCGAACCACGAGAATTTTTTCTCGGTGGCCAGGTTGTTGACGGCCGTGGGCGAGCGGCGCGGGTCGATCGGGCCGCCCATCATGGTCATGGTTTTGGGCAGCTTGGGATCGTTGGCGGTGGCCATCAGGGCAATCGCGGCCAGCACCGGCACCGTGGGCTGGCACACGGAAATCACGTGCACGTCCGGGCCCAGCAGGCGAATAAAATCCTGCACATAATAAATGTAGTCGTCGAGGTGGAAGGCGCCGTCGGTGAGCGGCACCATGCGCGCGTCGGTCCAGTCGGTGATGTACACGTCGTGCTCGACCAACAGGCCGCGTACGGTGTCGCGCAGCAGCGTGGCGTGGTGGCCCGACAGCGGCGCCACCAGCAGCACGGTGGGTTGCGCCAGGGCCTTAGTTTGCTGGTCGTCCAGGTCTTTCTTGAAATGGATCAGGCGGCAGAACGGCTTGTTGACCACCACGCGCTCGATGATGCCCACCGGCTCGTTGTCGGGCGCGCCCTTGACGGGCGACGTGTCGATGTCGAACGTCGGCTTTTCATAATCCTTGCCCAGTCGGTACATCAGTTCGTAACCGGCCGCGATGCGCTGCGAAAACGGCGTGTGCGCCAGCGGCGACACGGGGTTGCTGAACATTTTGGCGGAGGCGTCGGCCCATTGCATCAGGGGCGTGAGCAGCGAGCGTTGCATTTCGTGCATTTGGTAGAGCATAGCGAGTCCCGGTCTTGTTTTGGTACGATGGTGCGGTGCATCAACAGTGGATGATACGCCAGATGGCATGTCGCCACCGTATTTCAAGCTGCTTTAGGGAAACAAAAGCAACACTGCCGAGCAACGCACCGCGCCCGTGTTCATGAAAGATAGTACTGCCGAACGCATAAAAAAAGCAGCGTTTCCGCTGCTTTAGTGTAGGACGGCAAGCCGTGCTGTTGCGTTACGCTCAGTCGAAGACTGGCGTTTCCACGCCCAGCACCTTGTGCAGCTTGGGCGACGTGGTCGTGTATTGCATGTGGATCTTCTTGTCCGGGAAAATGTACGGCGCGGCGCCAAAGGCAGCCAGGGCTGCTTCGTGGAAGCCCGACAGGATCAGCTTTTTCTTGCCCGGATAGGTGTTGATGTCGCCGACGGCAAAGATGCCCGGCACATTGGTTTCGAACTTCTCCGTGTCCTGCACCTTGAGCTGGCGGCGCTCGATGTCCAGGCCCCACTCGGCGATCGGGCCCAGCTTTGGCGACAGGCCGTAGAACACCAGCAGCATGTCCAGCGGCACGCGGCGCGTCACGCCGTCCTGGCCGGTCACCTTCAGTTCGGTCAGCTTGTCGTCCTTGGTTTCGAAACCGGTGGCCTGGCCCACGATCAGCTGCATTTCGTAGTCGTCGCACAGCGCTTTCATCTTGGCGACCGACGCCGGCGCCGCGCGGAAGTCTTCGCGGCGGTGCAGCAGCACGACCGATTCGGCCTTGCCGACGAAGTTCAGCGCCCAGTCCAGCGCGGAGTCGCCGCCGCCGCAGATGACCAGGTTCTTGCCTTCGAACTGGGCCGGATCCTTGACCTTGTAGTGCAGCTGCGAGCCTTCGAACACGTCGATGCCGTCGACCTTCAGCGTGCGGGCCTGGAACGAACCGACGCCGGCGGCAATGAAGATGGTCTTGGTGATGAACTCGGTGCCGGCCGTGGTGGCGACATCGAAGCGGCCGTCATCGCGGCGGGCGACCTTGACCACTTCCTGGCCCAGGTGGAACGTCGGTTCGAACGGTTCGATCTGCTTGAGCAGGTTGTCGGTCAGTTCCTGGCCGGTGCA
>JBEVMD010000237.1:0-5649 GCA_040508835.1 Duganella sp.
GTCGATGCGCGCATCGTGATCGACGCCGCGCCGCCGTCGTCGCACAAGTACGACCACCTGGCCATCCTGCCCTACCCGGCCTCGTACACCCGGCACTGGCCGCTGCGCGGCGCCGGCCTGTACACGCTGCGCCCGGTGCAGCCGGACGACGCGTCCATGCTGCAGGACTTCGTGCGCGGGCTCTCGGAAAAATCGCGCTACTACCGCTTTGCATCGTCGCTGCGCGAACTGTCGGTGCCGATGCTGGCCAAGTACACGCTGATCGATTACGACCGCGAAATGGCGCTGGTGGCCGTGCAGACGCTGCGCACGCCGGGCGCGGACGGCGGCTTCGTCGAGGCCGAACGCATGCTGGGCGTGTCGCGCTACATTGCCAACCCGGACGACAGCAGCGGCGAATTCTCGCTGGTGGTCGACGACCGCTTCAGCGGCCAGGGCCTGGGCACGCGCCTGATGCTGGCCATCATGGACGTGGCGCGCGACAAGGGCCTCAAGGAATTGAACGGCCTGGTGCTGGTGAAAAACAGCGGCATGCTCAAGCTGATGGCCAGTCTCGGCTTCCAGATCCGCCCGTACGAGGAAGATCCCGATTTTCGCCTGTGCAGCAAGGCGCTGTAGCATTGCCGACCATTCCGATACTTCGATTTTTCCGAAGTTTTAGTTAAAAGTATTCGACTGTTACGAAGTATCGTCTGCACTTATGATGGCCCATCACTTGGGGAGGACCGTCATGACCGGAATTGAAAATATTGCTACCGCGCCCATGTGGGCCGGATTTGTCGGCTTTGTGCTGCTGATGCTGGCCCTGGACTTATGGGTTTTCGGCGGCAACAAGGCGCACAAGGTGTCCGTCAAGGAAGCGGGCGCGTGGTCGCTGGGCTGGTTCAGCCTGGCGCTGCTGTTCAACGGCGGCCTGTGGTGGTACCTGAAAAGTACCGTGGGCGCCGAGATCGCCGAGCAAAAATCGCTCGAGTTCCTGTCCGGCTACCTGATCGAAAAAGCGCTGTCGGTGGACAACGTGTTCATCTTTCTGCTGATCTTTACCGCATTCGGCGTCAAGCCCGAGTACCAGCGCCGCGTGCTGATCTACGGCGTGCTCGGTGCGATCGTGATGCGCGCCGTGATGATCCTGGCCGGCGCCTGGGTGGTGAGCGAATTCACGTGGATACTGTATGTGTTTGGCGCGTTCCTGCTGTTCACCGGCCTCAAGATGCTCAAGGCCGTCGACGACGAGCCGGACGTGAAAAACAATCCCGTGCTGCGCTGGGCGCGCAAGGTGCTGCCCGTATCGGAGGCCGACCACGGCGAAAAATTCCTGGTCATGAAAAACGGCAAGCGCTACGTGACCACGCTGATGCTGGTGCTGATCCTGATCGAGGTGACCGACCTGATCTTCGCAGTCGACTCGATCCCGGCCATCTTTGCCATCACGTCCGACCCGTTCATCGTGTTCACGTCGAATATGTTTGCGATTTTGGGCCTGCGGGCGCTGTACTTCCTGCTGGCGGACGTGGCCGACCGCTTCCACCTGCTCAAGTATGGCCTGGCCCTGGTGCTGTGCTTCATCGGCGCCAAGATGCTGCTGCTGCCGTGGTTCCACATCCCGGTGCATATCTCGCTGATCGTGGTGGCCGTGCTGATCGGTAGCAGCGTGATCGCCAGCCTGTACGCCACCCGCAAGGCCAAATAACCGGTTGCCAGCTCGCCACGGCCGTGGCGAGTTTTCCACTTTTTCCTCCTTACATGTTGGTAATGATCTTGACCGGAACTGTCCCTAGAATACTCGGGCAGTATTTGTCAAAACAATATCAACATGACCAAGGAGGAAACAAATGGAAGCGTCCACCGACCGCCATCGCACGCACTACCCATCACACCCGGCAAGCAGCGCCCTGGCGCTCAGGGTCCATACTGCGCGCCACGCGGTGTCCAAGGCCGTCAACCTCACGCGCAACCTGCGCCAGCACTTTTATCTGTCGCGCCTGCTGGGCGACCTGGGTTTGCTGAACCGGCAGGATTTTTACGCGGGCCTGCGCTACCGCTACCTGCGCAGGTTTTACCTGGGCGCCGCCTTCTCGATCCCCGAGCGGCTCGAGGTCGCCATCAACCACTACCAGAACATCGGCCGCCACTTCCGGTCCGGCTTCCTGCAAACCGCGCGCCGCACCGGCTTCGGCTTGTGGCGCCATATGCATGAAGACACGCGCATCGACATCGCGCTGCGCTATCCGTACGCCTACAACCACGATGGCGACCTGTGCCTGACACTGGACGTGAACGGCGTCAATATCTGCATCGTGACGTTTTCCATTGCGCCGGGCGCGACGGTGGGCGTGCCGGAACCGCAAGTCCTGCTGGTGTCGGGCATCCAGGGCATTGCCGGCAAGATCGCCGAGATCCGCCATGCGACCGAGGTGTGCAACAACGTGTCGCCGGCCCACATGCTGCTGTTCGCGGCCGAAACGCTGGGCGCTGAAATCGGCATCAAGACCCTGGTCGGCATGGGCCAGGGCCGCGTACGGGGCGACCACGCGTCGCGTTTCGACTACGACGCGTTCTGGATGCCGATCGCCAATTCCGAACAGGCCAGCGACTTTTATCCGCTGCCCCTGCCGTTTGCCGACAAGCCGCTGGACGCGATCGCCGCCAAGCACCGCAGCCGTGCCCGCAAGCGGCGCGAGCTGCGCAACGTGATCCGCGACGCCATCGCGGCCCAGGCCCAAGCTACTTTAATGAAAGATTGCTTGATTACCGGAAATCACATTACGCAACTGTAATTGAGCCCCTCGGGCCCCGCGATACAATACGTTACAATCGCCCAAAAAACGCGATTGCAGTCACCCCCTCGTCAGCACCTCACTGGACATTGCCGTCCCCATCGATCTTGCGTACCTCGCCCAGGTTCAACTGGCGCACGCCCGCTTCGATCTTGTTCAAGTCCCCCACCACTACCCACACCAGCTTGCCCGGCGCGATGATACGCGCGGCCAGTGCATTGGCGTCGGCCGGCGTCATGGCCGTGATCTTGGCCGTCACCGTGTTGTAGTAGTCTTCCGGCAGCTGGTATTGCAGGATGGTGCTGTAGGCGCCGCCCAGCTGGCTCACCGTCTCGAACGAACCGGGCAGCGACAGCGTCGCATTGTCCTGCGCCACGGCCAGCTCCGCCTGCGTAATGGGCCTGGCGCCGGCAATGTCGGCATATTCCGTCGCCAGTTCCTGCAGCGCCTCCCTGGTCTTGTCAGCCTGCACCGGCGACGTGCTCATATACAGCCCCTGCCCCGCCGCCGGCAGCACGCTCGAACGTACGCCGTACGACCAGTGCTTGTCCTCGCGCAGGTTCATATTGATGCGCGATCCGAAATTGCCGCCAAAGATGTTGTTCACCACGTTCAGCTGCACCATGTCGGGCGCGTTGCGCGGCGGCGCCAGTTGCACGCCATAGATCACGCTTTGTTTCGCGCCCGGCTTGTCCATCAGGTACACGCTGGTGGTGGCCGGCTGCGCCACCTGCGCGATCTGTTTCTTGGGCACGGCGCCGGCCTGCCAGCTGCCGAACGCCTTTTCCAGCTGCGGCACGATGTCGGCCAGCGTGGTGTCGCCCACCACCAGCAGCGTGGCGTTGTTGGGCTTGAACCAGGTCTGGTGGTATTGCACCAGGTCTGCCCGCTGGATGCGCAGCACCGACTCTTCGGTGCCGGTGCCCGACAGCGGCAGGCCGTACGCGTGGTCCTTGCCGTAGATCAGGCCAGGAATCACGCGCTGCGCCATCGACGACGGATTGGCTTTTTCGCGCGCGATGGCGGCCAGCTGATCCTTGCGCAGGCGGTCGATTTCCTTTTGCTCGAACGCGGGATGCAGCACCACGTCCGCATACACGTCCAGCGCCTGCGGCAGCGTGGCCTTGAGCGTGTTGAGCTGGACAAACGAGCCGTCCAGGTTGCTGTTATTGGACATTTCCGCGCCCAGCGCTTCGATTTCCTCGCTGATTTTCAAGGCGCTGCGGCGACGCGTGCCTTCGTCCAGCATGGACAGGGTCAGCTTGGCCACGCCCGGCAAGGCGTGCGTATCGGACGCGTAGCCGGCATCGACCATCAGCGACAGGTTGACCACGGGCGCGGCATGGCGCTCGGCCAGCACCACCTTGAGGCCGTTGGACAGCGTGGCCTTTTGCATGGCCGGCAACTGCAGCGACGCGGCCTGGCCCGGCGCCGGCGGCGTGCTGCGGTCGAGCTTGCCGGTGACGGCCATGTTGGCCGGGAACGGCTGCACGTCCAGCACGTAGTCGCCGTCGGCCAGCCAGGCGTTCAGCGCCTGCTTCACGGTCGCCGGCGTGGCGGCCTTCACCGCCTTCAGGTAATCCTTGTAGCAGTCCGGGTTGCCCGTAAAGGTCTGGCAGCGGGCCAGCAGGTCGCTCTTGCCGCCGAAGCCGCCCACCCGTTCGACGATGCGCGTGTACTGCGCCAGGAGCTTGGTCTTGGCGATGTCCAGCTCGGCGGCGGTGGGACCGTTCCTGAGCAGCGCCTGCAGTTCCTCGTCGGCCTGGCGTTCCATCCTGGCGGCGTCGGCGCCGACAGCGGCCGTCAGCACCATGAAGAACTGGCCGGCGATTTCGGATGTGTTGTTGCTGGCAGTGACATCGGTGGCCAGCTGCTCGCGGTACACCAGGCGCTGGTACAGGCGCGACGTCTTGCCCTCGCCCAGCACGGCAGCGCCCAGGTCCAGCAGCGGCTCGGTCGGGCTCTTGGCGCCCGGCACGTTCCACACGCGGTAGAGGCGCGCCTGCGGCACCCGGTCCTGTACCGTGCCGCGCTGGGTGCCGGTGCGCTTGGCGATCCATTCGCCGTGTTTGGCCAGCGGCGGGCCGGGCGGGATATCGCCGTAATATTTTTCCACTTTCTCCAGTGCGACCTCGGGCGTGATGTCGCCCGACAGCACCAGGGTCGTGTTGTTCGGTCCGTAGTTGGTCTTGAACCAGTCGGTCACGTCCGCCATCGATGCAGCGTCGAGGTCGGCCATCGAACCGATCGTGGTCCACGAATACGGGTGGCCCGCCGGCCAGGTGTTTTCGGTGAGCAGCTGGCGCGTGACGCCGTACGGCTGGTTCTCGCCCTGGCGTTTTTCGTTTTGCACCACGCCGCGCTGCAGGTCCAATTTTTTCTGGTCGAGCACGCCCAGCAGATGGCCCATGCGGTCGCTCTCGGCAAACAGTGCGTAGTCGAGCATCGAGGTCGGCACGTTCTGGAAGTAATTGGTGCGGTCGGGATTGGTAGTGCCGTTGAGATCGGTCGCGCCGATGCGCTGCAGAGCGGTCAGGTAGGTCTGGTTGAAGTTGTCGCTGCCGCTGAACATCAGGTGCTCGAACAGGTGGGCAAAGCCGGTCTTGCCCGGTTTTTCATTCTTGGAGCCCACGTGGTACCAGGTATTGATCGCCACCACCGGCGTCTTGTGGTCTTCGTGCACCAGCAGCGTCAGGCCGTTCTTGAGCACGAATTTGGTGTACGCGATGTCGGGGATGGCGATGTCGGCCCTGGCGGCGGGCTTGACGGGTGCCGCCTGCACCGGGGCGGCCCACAACACCGCCAGGGACGCGGCAACGGAGGCGGCAAGGATGGTGCGGCGTAGCGAAACAGTCATGTGCTGGCTCCTGAA
>JBEVMD010000240.1:0-4357 GCA_040508835.1 Duganella sp.
GGCGATCGACAGGCTGTAGTAGCCCACCACCTTGTCCAGGTTCGGCTTGCCCGATTCGAATATCACCACGCCGGCCGGGGAGTTACGGCCGAACATCGTGCCTTGCGGGCCGCGCAGCACTTCCACGCCGGCCAGGTCGAACATCGGAAAACCCTTGAGGATGCCGTTTTCCTGCACCACGTCGTCATAGATCAGCGACACTGGCTGCGAAGCGAAAGCGTTGAAGTCGGTGTTGCCGTAGCCGCGGATGTAAAAGCGCGGGAAGGTGCGGCCGTTCGACGATTCGATGTTCAGCGATGGCACTTTGCTGGCCAGCACGCGGATGTCCTGGCCGCCGGACAGCAGCGTATCGAGGCGCTCGTCCTTCAGCATCGTGACGGAGACCGGCACGTCCTTGATGTTTTCAGCGCGGCGCTGGGCGGTCACCACGACGGTTTCCAGTTGTGGTTGGGTGGCGGTTTGGGCCATGGCGGCACCCATAGGCATAACGGCGCTCAGCGCCAGCAGGCGCTTGTGCATCTTGGACAGTTTGATCATTCGATTTCCCGATTATTGAACTAGGTACGTAAAGAGTGCAAAACAGCGAAGACCTTGCACAACCTGCTGCGCGGGACGCTATCGCCTATCCGTTGCTCAGCGTACCTCCGTACGCTTCCGCTACTCAAGCCGACAGCAACCCGCTCGCCACGGTTGTTCAACGCCTTCTGTGTCTCCTGTCTTCTCTTTGGTGGTCTGGAGCCCGGCTGATCATCTGTCGCGACCATGCCGGTTCAAGCGGGCAACGCATCTTGAAGATGTCTAGAATGCACCCGCTTTGAGAAAGGCGGTATTTTCTTTCATTGATAGGTGGTATTGCAAGCCGAATATATGAAGAGCTCGCTTAAGTGTTAGATATTCGGCACACAACGTGGGTCAACAGAATAAAAAAAGGCGCCCGGCAATGAAGCGGGGCGCCCTATGGCAAAACCGTCAAGACGTCGCATCGATCAACCGTAGTCGGTCGCCTGCGACTTTTTTTGTGATAGTGCCACAGCGTGTGTCGTAAACGCTACAGCGGCGCTGCTTACATGCCGAGCGAACGCAGCAGATCAGCGTTGTCGTCGTCCTCGTCGGCCGCGGCCGGTGCGGACGACTTCGCGCTTTTGGCCTGTTCCGCATCCATCAACGCATCCGTATCGGTGTCTTCGTTGGTGTCGAAATCGTGCAGGCGAATGAACTCGGTGCGATCGATGGCCAGCTCGAGGTAGAAGATGTTGTTCTTCTCGGTATAGAACGTCACGCGGCGAATTTCGGGACGGTCGAGCGGCGTGTCGACGTTGAGCATCACCTGCTTGTTGAGCACCAGCATTTTTGGCTGGTTCTGCGTGATGTTGGTCTGCAGTTCGCGCCGTACCTTGCCGGTGAAGTCGCCCACGATCTGGTTCATCAGCTCGCCCATGATGTTGGACACTTCGTCGGACGTGTGGGCCGTGGCCAGTTCCGACTTCGGCATGCCCATGGTCAGCATGTAGCGCTCGTAAATTTCCATTGCAGTGGCAGCACTGAAATTCAGCACCACCAGGCCCGTAAAGCCGCCATCGAACAGCACGAAGCAGCCAATATCGGGCTTGAGGCCGATCTTGGTGATGCGCTGGACCATGCCCGAATAATTGACCTTGCTTTGCGTGGCCACATTGATCACGCGCGATACGGAATCGCACAAGCTTTTCAGCACATCCTCGGTGCCGTATACAACCGTTTCTTTTTCAAAACTCATGGTAAACCTCTGTTGACCTTTTCAATGTAAGAGCTTGGCCACGGGTGCGCACGCCGCAACGACCATGACCAGAACTGGCAGAATACCCAGATGCAAGATTCGCGTCCACCGATACCTGCGAATTCCTGAAACATTTGTGCCTAAATGCAAATTCTGTGAGCTGTCCGCCTATCCCACCTGATAGATAGAGTTCGTTTCAATACGATTTTGATTTCCGGTAACATCCTCGGGCGATACCGTTCCATCAAACGTATCGAATTGATAATTTTATATATCGATCAATCTCAGGGGAAAAACCATGCATCAATTCCGTCACCGGCTGCGCACCGTCTGCGCGCTGGCCGTCGCCACCTTGCTCGCTGCCTGCGGCGGCAACGGCGCCGACCATGCGCCTGCCGCCCAGGCCGCGCGCCTGGCCGCCGCCAAGGTCACCGTCAGCGGCGACGTGCTGACCTTGCCGCTTGAAGTACTGGGCAGCGGCTCGCCCAACGCGCCCGTCATTGCCGAAGCCAGGCTGGGCGTTGCAGCAGCCAAGCTGGGCACCGTATCGCAACTGTGGTTCCAGTGCCACCGCTGCGGTTTTTACAGCGCTCCCGAATTCGAAGCCGCCACTGCCCTGCCGAGGAAAATCAAGGCCAGCATCCGCTTCCTGGGCGGCGCGGCCGACGCCAGCAACGCGCCGTGGATCGATGTCACCGACGCCAACGTGGTGCTGGCCGACGACGAACGCCTGCACGGCGGCGTCAACGGCGGTTTTTACACCACCCGCATCACGCTGCCGCTCGATGCCGCGGCCAAGGCGCGGCTGGTCTCGCTGCCGCAATACAACCGCATCCAGTTCCGCTTCAACGGCACCGACGGCGAATCGAATGGCTACCGCGTGCTCAACGTGCAACTGCAGGATGCCGGCGCGGCGCAGGTGGACACCACCACCATCGCCCGCTTCGATCCGCTGACCGAACGCGACGCAAGCAAGCTGGCGGCGGCCGACGTCGATGCCGGCAAGGCGCTGTGGTACGCGCATGGCAACAACGCCAAGTCGGCCATCGTCACCCGCAAGCTGCAGGCCGCGTGCGCCTCGTGCCACGCGGACAATGGCCGCGACCTGCAATATTTTAATTATTCGAACAATTCCATCGTGCAGCGCAGCCGCTTCCACGGCCTGAGCGAAACGCAAGGCGCGCAGATCGCGGCTTTCCTGCGCGCGTCGCTCAAGGATGTGCCATACGTCGGCAAGGCCCGCCCGTGGAATCCGCCGTACCAGCCCGGCCCCGGCCTCGACTGCAACACGGCCGACTGCGCCACCGCCTGGTCCGCCGGCGCCGGCCTGGACGCGGTGCTGACCACGCCGTCCGACGCCCTGAAGGCGCTGTTCGGCCGGCCGCTGGACGCACCGCTGGCGTTGACGCAAGCCGACGTCGACAAGGTCATGAACCCCAACGCCACCCTGAACGTGCGCGAAACGGCCATCGCCATGCAGTTCCCCGACTGGAACGCCTGGCTGCCCACCATC
Organism: Duganella sp.; assembly: GCA_040508835.1. Taxonomy (GTDB): domain Bacteria; phylum Pseudomonadota; class Gammaproteobacteria; order Burkholderiales; family Burkholderiaceae_D; genus Rugamonas. The sequence goes on from JBEVMD010000240.1 coordinate 3,270, forward strand.
CACCCGCTGGACGTGTGGCCGACCCAGGCCGACGGCAGCGGCTTTGCCAAGGGCATACAGCACCCGACCAATGGCTTGCAGGACCCGAACGGCCGCTATCGGAATCTGATCGAGTGGTTCGAGAAAAACAAGAACCCCAACGGCGAACGCGGCGACTACAGCCACCTGATCCCGGACCTGCGGGTCCAGGGCGCCGCCATGATGACCTTCATGGGCTGGGACGGCTACACCTTCCTCGGCGGCGGACGCGGCAACCACATTGGCGACAACGGCCAGCAATTCGGCGCGCAGATCGGCGCCGCCCACCTGCAAGCGCTGGCCAACAGCACGACCATGGCCGCCGGCAAGGCTGGCGCCTTCACGACCAATGCGTTCATCGAACGCTCGGTGGCCAGCATGCTGCACTGGAATGCGGTCAAACAATGGGAACTGGCGCAGGACTACAAGCTCGAAGGCAACCAGACCTGGTTCATCGGCGACAAGGATCAGGCCACGGGCCAGTGGAAAGGCCGCGGCGAAGCGCACGGCTGGCCGTTCCAGTCGGTGAGCCTGTTCTTCCTGGCGCCGCACATGGTGTACCAGGAGGACAAGAACGCCTCGGGCAAGGTTACTCGCGAGTGGTACACGGCGTGGGAAGCGGACAATATCGTCGGCTCCTACTACCGCAGCAACCAGTGGTACCAGCTGCAGATGACGGTCAATCCAGGCGGTCAGAGCGGCTGGGTCAATTACCCGATGGACTGGCCGTATCTGACTGCGTTCGACGAATACATCGGCAATCTGGTGGGTGCGAGCACGCCGGCCGCCCGCGCGCTGCAAAACAGCCACAACGTCCGCCTGCTGCAAGGTCGCATCAAGTCCGCCCAGTATGTCAATAACGACATTCCGCTGTGGGACAAGAACGGCCCCACCGGCTACAACAATGCGGCCCGCTACGGCCGCGCGCAAATCGTCAAGCACCTGGCCACCGCCAACTTCCTCGACAATGCCAACCGCGACGGCGTCAATCCATCGCGCTACCATTTCCTCGACGATGTGCAACCAGGGCTGTACCTGAAAGTGGTCAATGGCGCGATCCAGCAATTCAA
>JBEVMD010000251.1:0-2908 GCA_040508835.1 Duganella sp.
TTGAATTCGTTGTCATGGGTGGTGCGCGCGCCGGCCAGGAGTCCGGCTGCGACCGCGCCGGCGCCGCGCGGCATGTCCCGCTCGGCCGCCTCTACGCGCCACGGTTTGTGCGCCACGCCGCCCAGCGCTACGCGGCCCGACCCGTCGGGCATGACCACGGCCGCCACGGAAATCAGGGCAAACGCATACGACGAACGGTCGCGTACCTTGCGATAAAAATGCTTGCCGCCCAGGGGCTTGGGCAGGGTCACGGCGGTAATCAGCTCGCCCGGTTCCAGCGCCGTTTCGATGTGCGGCGTGTTGCCCGGCAGGCGATGGAAGTCGGCCATGGCGATGGTGCGCGTGGCGCCATCGGCTTTGACGGTTTCCACGCGCGCGTCCAGCAACTGCATGGCAACGGCCATGTCGCTCGGATGCGTGGCGATGCACGCCTCGCTGGTGCCGACCACCGCGTGCTGGCGGCTGAAGCCGCCGATGGCGGAGCAGCCGGAACCGGGCTGGCGCTTGTTGCACGGCTGGTTGGTGTCATAGAAGTACGGGCAGCGCGTGCGCTGCAGCAGGTTGCCGGCCGTGGTGGCCTTGTTGCGCAGCTGCGCGGACGCGCCGGCGAGCAAGGCGCGCGACAGCACGGCATAGTCGCGCCGCACGCGCTGGTCGGCCGCCAGGTCGGTATTGCGCACCAGCGCGCCGATGCGCAGGCCGCCGTCCTGCGTGGCTTCGATCTTGTCCATGCCGATGCCGTTGACGTCGATCAGGTGCACCGGGGTTTCGATCTCGAGCTTCATCAGGTCGAGCAGATTGGTGCCGCCGGCGATGAACTTGGCATTCGGTTTGCGCTGGGCGGCAGCGGCCGCGTCGGCCGGGGTTTTGACCCGTTCGTAGCTGAAGGCTCTCATGCGCGGCTCCCGGCCACTTCGCTGATGGCGTCGATGATGTTGGAATAGGCGCCTCAGCGGCAGATGTTGCCGCTCATGCGTTCGCGCAGTTCTTCGGCGCTGAGCAGCGGCTTGGCGTTGAGGTCGCCCGTGACGTGGCTCGGAATGCCCTGCTTGATTTCCTCGATGGCGGAGACGGCCGAACAGATCTGGCCCGGGGTACAGTACCCGCATTGGTAGCCGTCGTGCTTGACGAACGCGGCCTGCATCGGGTGCAGCTTGTCGGGGGTGCCGAGGCCTTCGATGGTGGTGACCTTGTCGCCGTCGTGCATGACGGCCAGCGACAGGCAGGAGTTGATGCGGCGGCCGTCGACAATCACGGTGCACGCGCCGCACTGGCCGTGGTCGCAGCCTTTCTTGGTGCCGGTCAGGTGCAGGTTTTCGCGCAGGGCGTCCAGCAAGGTGGTGCGGGTGTCGACGTCGAGCGTGTGCGACTTGCCGTTCACTTCCAGCGTGACCTTGTTGATGACGGGAGGCGCAGCCATGGCGGGCGCGCCGCCGCTGTTGCCGCCGCTGTTGCTACCACTGCTGCCGGCGGCCTGGCCGGCCGCCATCGATGGCACGGCGGCGGTGGAGGCGGAAATCGCGCCTGCGATGAGCAGGTCGCGCCGGGAAATTCGTACGTCGCTAAGGTTATCCATTGCGCATGCGTCCTTTGGCTGAAGATATTGGGCTGAAGAGAATTGCTGGGCCATCGCCGGCGCCTGGCCAGGATGAGTCACAGTTATCTTAGCCGCATTATCAGAGCGGCATCCGCACGGTTGAATAGCGCAAAAACGACGTAAGTAGTTGTACTTATGCCTTCAGGAAGTCGTCGATTTCGTCTTCCGTGAAACCGGCCTGGCGCCGCGCCGCAATATTGAACGGCCCCTTGAGCACGGGCGCCCAGTACTGTTCGGCCAGCGCCACGTAGGTGGCGCGCGGCTCGAGCCCGCGCCGGTCGCACAGGTAGCGATACCAGCGGTTGCCGATGGCAACGTGGCCGATCTCGTCGCGCAGGATGAGGTCGAGAATGGCCGCCGCCTGCAGGTCGCCCGCCTGGGCAATCTTGGCGCGCATGGGCGGATTGGCGTCCAGCCCGCGCGCCTCGAGCGTGCGCGGCACCAGGGCCATGCGGGCCAGCACATCGCCGGTGGTCTTGGCCACCATTTCCCACAAGCTGCCGTGGGCGGTAAAGTCGCCGTAGGCATAGCCCAGCGTCTGCAGGTGGGCGGCCACCAGGAAAAAATGCAGCGCTTCCTCTTCGGCCACCTGCAGCCAGTCCGTGTAGTAGGCGGGCGGCAGGTCCGGGAAGCGCCAGATGGCGTCCAGCGCCAGGTTGATGGCGTTGAATTCGATGTGGGCCAATGCGTGGATCAGCATGGCGCGTCCTTGCACCGTATGCATCGAGCGCCGGCCCAGCGCCGACGGCAGCACCAGCTCGGGCGCGGCGGGCCGGCCGGGGATGCCTGCCGGCGCGGGCCAGTCTGCCGCCGGATCCGGCAGACAAGCGCCAGCACGGAATGCCTCGCCCATGGCGCGCACCTGCGCCACCTTCGTGTCGGGATCGCTTTGCAGCAGGCAGTGCAGCGCGCGGGCGCGCAATTCGGTGAATGGTGGCGGCGTTTCGGCAGGCATGGGATAGTCGGGCGGACAAAGGCGCGAGTGTAGCATCCTGGCATGCCGCTATGTTCTCCAGTTACTCAGCGTGGTCCTACGCCGCTACCGGACGTGCACCTATACCTGATCGACCCCGGCAAGCGGATGATGGTGTCCATTCGCTGCTGACGCAGGCGGACTTCCCTCAACTATCAGGAGACCACCATGAGCTACCTCGACCGCGACACCTACGGCATCTACAACAACGACTTCGAGACCGACATCGACGCCGGCCCGGGCCCACGCCTGATGGGCGCCGACACGCTGATCGGCGAAGACGTGTACAACCTGCAAGAGGAAGACCTGGGCGACATCAAGGAAATCATGCTCGATAT
>JBEVMD010000280.1:0-6165 GCA_040508835.1 Duganella sp.
CGCGCCTTCTTGCGGCCGCCGCCCATGCCGGAGAACATGGACTTGATCTGCTCGGTCATCTCTTCCATGCCGGGCGGCGCCATGATTTCCATCTGCGGGCTTTGCTCGGCCAGCTCGATCTCGATTTCCTTGTCGTCCAGCTCACCCTGGCGCAGGCGCTTGCGGAAGGTCTGGCGCGTGCTGTCGCCTTCCTTCGGCGCATCGGCGCTGCCGCTGTTACCGTTGGGGTGGAAACCGAAATCGCGGGCCGGCGGCACCAGGATGTCGAGCACGCGGTCTTCGGCCGCGTCTTCGGCGCGCGCGCGCACCTTGGCCATTTCGGCCAGGCGGGTCTGCTTGACGCCGATGTCGATCAGGTCGCGGATGATGGTGTCCACGTCGCGCCCCACGTAGCCCACCTCGGTAAACTTGGTGGCTTCGATCTTGATGAACGGCGCGTCGGCCAGCTTGGCCAGGCGGCGGGCGATCTCGGTCTTGCCGACGCCGGTAGGGCCGATCATGAGGATGTTCTTGGGCGTAATTTCGTGGCGCAGCGGTTCTTCCACCTGCTGGCGGCGCCAGCGGTTACGCAGGGCGATGGCCACTGCCTTCTTGGCCTTGCCCTGGCCCACGACGTGTTTGTCGAGTTCGCCGACGATTTCCTGGGGAGTCATATTCATGCGGGTTCCAGAGTTTCGATGATGTGATTCAAGTTGGTGTAGATGCACAACTCGCCGGCAATCGTCAGTGATTTTTTGACTACGTCCGCGGGCGACAGTTCCGTGTTTTCCACCAGCGCCTTGGCGGCCGACTGGGCGTACGTGCCGCCCGAGCCGATCGCGCCCACGCCGTCTTCGGGCTCGAGCACGTCGCCATTGCCGGTGATGACCAGCGTCGATTCGCTGTCGGCCACCAGCAGCATCGCTTCCAGGCGGCGCAGCACGCGGTCGGTGCGCCAGTCCTTGGCCAGTTCCACCGAGGCGCGCAGCAGGTTGCCCTGGTGTTTTTCCAGCTTGCCTTCGAAGCGGTCGAGCAGGGTGAAGGCGTCGGCGGTGCCGCCGGCAAAACCGACCAGGACCTTGCCGTTATACACCTTGCGCACCTTGCGGGCCGTGCCCTTCATGACGATGTTACCGAGCGTAACCTGACCATCGCCGCCGAGCGCAACATCCTTGCCGCGCCGCACGCACAAGATGGTGGTGCCGTGAAATTGTTCCATATTGACCTCAGTTGTATGTAATGCGGACTGCTACTGAAATGAAAAATGGGGACGGTGCAGGCAATTGCAAGTCGCGCCGCACGGCCGGAGCGTCGCCCCTGTGACCCGCGCCCCGGGGGCGCGGGGTAGCCGGAGGCAGGCGAAAAAAAAGCACGCGGGGTTAGGCGCGTGCTCAGGATCGGGGCAGCCGGTGTTCAGTCGCCGTACAGCTTTTGCTTGAGTTCGCGACGTTGCTGGGCTTCCAGCGACAGCGTGGCGGTCGGACGGGCGATCAGGCGCGGGATGCCGATCGGCTCGCCGGTCTCTTCGCACCAGCCGTAGTCGCCGCCGTCGATGGCAACGATCGATTGCTGGACTTTTTTCAGCAGCTTGCGCTCGCGGTCGCGGGTGCGCAGTTCCAGCGCATGCTCTTCCTCGATGGTGGCGCGGTCGGCCGGGTCGGGTACCAGCACGGTTTCGCGCAGGTGTTCGGTGGTTTCGCCGGCGTTTTTCAGCAGCTCTTTTTCAAGTAACTGCAGCTTCGCTTTGAAAAAAGCCATCTGCGCCGGATTCATATAATCCTTTTCATCCATCTTCAGAATTTCTTCCTCGGTCAGGATGCGTTCAGCGGCGGCGGGGGTCGATTTATTAGTTTTGGTGGTCATAACTTCGCTTACCTTCGATACGACAGAGTTTTCAAATTGATCAGCAAAATGGCCGAGGTGTAGTCCAGGGCCGCTGCGCTGCACCGGTATCCGCCAGAGGCGCTTGCCAGCTTGCAGATGGTGTGGTGTTTATGCTATCTCCACAAAACCCGGATAGTTTATACCAGACATTGTTCTAATCCGCTAATAAAGATATCTTTTGGCAGATTTTTACCGATAAACACCATCTTGCTGCCACGAACGTCGTTTTCGCCCCATTTGGCGCCCAGGTCCGAACCCATGATCTGGTGCACGCCCTGGAACACGACCTTGCGGTCCGCATCCTGCATTAACAATACGCCTTTATAGCGCAGCATGCGAGGACCGTAGACGTTGATCAGGCCGCCCAGGAACTCGTCCAGCTTGGCAGTGTCGAACGGGCGTGTACTTTTGAACACAAAGGCGGCGATATCGTCGCTGTGGTGGCCGTGGTGGTGGTTATGGTCGTGATCATGACCGTGGTCGTGATGGGCATGGCCGCAGTGCTCGTCATGGACGTGGTCGTCGTCATGGGTCTGCTCGGTGGCCAGGAAATCGGGGTCCAGCTCCAGCTTGTCGTTCAGGTTGAACCCTTTCAGGTCCATCACTTCCGCCAGCGGCGCGCGGCCGAAATCGGCAGTGCTGATCGGCGCGCGCGGGTTGATCCGTTTCAGGCGCGCGGTCAGCGTTGCCAGCTGTTCCGCAGTGACCAGGTCGGTCTTCGACAGTAGCAGCTTGTCGGCAAAACCCACCTGGCGCTGCGCTTCCTCATGCTGGTCCAGCTGGTCCATGGCATGGCGCGCATCGACCACCGTGACCACTGCATCGAGCATGAAGTGAGCGCCTACTTCCTCGTCCACGAAGAAGGTCTGCGCCACCGGGCCGGGATTGGCCAGGCCCGTGGTTTCGATCACCACGCGGTCGAAATGAAGTTCGCCCGCCTCGCGCCTTTGCGCCAGGTTCGTCAGCGCCACGATCAGGTCGCCGCGCACGGTGCAGCAGATGCAGCCATTATTCATTTCGACGATTTGCTCGCCGCTGTCCTGGACCAGGATTTCGTTGTCGATGTTTTCCTGGCCGAACTCGTTTTCAATCACGGCAATGCGCATGCCGTGCGGCTCCTGCAGGATGCGGTTGAGCAGCGTGGTCTTGCCGGCGCCAAGAAAACCGGTGAGGATGGTGGTGGGTATCAGTGCCATGATGCATGCCAAGTGGAAGACGGGGAACCCTAGATGGGGATCAAGTGCAAAAATGCAATCGGTGGATTATGCCGGAAAATCGCCAGCACCCACGGTTCGTCCGATTGAGCTGCGTCAGTACGCTCACAGTACGCTTAATTAAGCCGCCTATTTGAGCTTGGCGCGCGGATGGGCCTTGTCGTACACCTCGGCCAGGTGCTGGAAGTCGAGCGCGGTATATACCTGGGTGGAGCTGATGCTGGCATGGCCCAGCATTTCCTGCACCGCCCGCAGGTCGCCCGACGATTGCAGCACGTGCGAGGCAAACGAGTGGCGCAGCATGTGCGGGTGGACGTGCACCGGCGCGCCGCTGGCCACGCCATGGTTTTTCAGCCGCTGCTGCAGCACGCGCGGCGACACGCGGGTGCCGCGCGTGCTTAAAAACAAAGCATCGCTGCCGTCGGTGGGGGCGGGGCGCACGGCCAGCCAGGCGGCCAGCGCGTCCATGGCGGCGCCGCCCACGGGCACCACGCGCCGCTTGTTGCCCTTGCCGGTGACGACCACTTCGCGGTTTTCCAGCACTACCCAGCCGAGCGCGTCCTTGCCGGGCGTGACGTCCAGTCCTGCCAGTTCCGACACCCGCAGTCCGCTCGAATACAGCAGCTCGAACATGGCGCGGTTGCACCGGTCGGCCGGTTCGGCGCCGGTGCCCGCCTTGGGCGCGGGCGGCGCCACCAGGTGCACGGCGTCGTCGACCGACAGGGCGCGCGGCAGGGTCTTGGCGCGCTTGGGGGCGCGCACGCCCTGCACCGGGTTGGCGGGCAAGGTGATCTGGCTGCCGAGCCAGTCGAAGAAGCCGCGCCAGCTCGACAGCTTGCGGGCGATCGAGCGCGGGTCCAGCGCGCGCGCATGCAGCCTGGCGGCCAGGCGGCGGATCTGGAACTGGTCGATGTCGGGCCAATCGTGGCCGTCGGTCAGGGCCAGCAGTTCCTGCAGGTCGCGGCCGTAGGCGGCGATGGTGTGGGCGGACAACTGGCGTCCGTGGCGCAGGTGGGCCAGGTAGGCGTCGATGCGCGCGCGCCGGGATGCGTCAGTGGCGGGCGCGGCATCCATCAGTCAGTAACGGCTCAGGCCAGCAGCCAGGCCAGCGCGGTGCTGCTGGTTTCGCCCATGTGGACCAGGAAGTCGGTGGCCATCAGCGAGGTGAAGCGCGCCGAATCGGCCGAGCCCATGACCAGCAGGCCGAATGCCTGCTTGTCGCCGGCCTTGCGCAGCGGGATGATCACGGTGGACACCACGGCAGCCGGATCGTCGAGCCAGCGCACGGCCTCGAAATCCTTGTTGCTGCCGCAGTAGGGCGCCAGCAGGCTGTTGGCAAAGATGCGCACGTCGTCGGTGACGCCCTTGGTAAACCATTCGTCGGCGTAGTCGGGGGCGGTGCCCCAGAGGCGCAGCGATACTTGCGGCACGTCGAATGCGGACTTGAGGCCGCTGACCACCGAGTGTGGCATGGAACCCACATCTTCCGATTCCAGCAAGACCTTGGTCCAGCGGTGGAACTTGTTGGCGATGGCTTCGTTTTCCGACGCCAGGCGCATCAGGTTGCTCATGCGCAGTTCCAGCGTCTTGTATTTTTCGCGCATCACTTCCATTTGCCGCTCCTGCAGCGAGACGGCGCGGCCCGTGATCGGGCTGGCGAGTTTGATTTCACCCAGCAAGTCGGCGTGCTCTTCGAAGAAGTTCGGGTGTTCGGTGATGTATTGCGCGACGAGTGTGGAATCCAGTTGGACGGTCATGGCTGCTCTATCAAAAAACGGTGTTGGGACTAGTCAGCCATTCTAACCGACACCGCGAAAAAAAACGGACAAGGTTGCCCTTGTCCGCGATCCCCAACATCCGCCAGCGGCCGTTCTTGTTGCAACGGGCGGCCGCGCGGCGCGCGACATCAGAAGTTGTGGTGGATGCCGATGCTGTAGAAGTTAAACGCGGTGGCGGCCTTCTTGCGGGTGCCGTCCACGTACAGATAGGTGCGCGGCGACAGGTTGTAATCGTAGCCGAGCGAGAACTGCTTGGTCTTGGCAATGGCCGGATTGTTGAACTGGTTGTCCGGACGCTTCTGGCCGTAGCCGGCGCGCACCAGGCCCGGCCCCACCACGTAGTTGGCGCCCAACACCCAGCCCTTGGTTTCAGGATTGATGAGCACGCTTTCGGACTGGTCCTGCTTCTGGTACGTGGCCATCAGTTTCAACGGGTCGATCGGCTTGAACCACGCGCCCAGCGACCACAGCGTGGTATCGACACCGTTGCGTTCGTAAGCGCCGTAGGCGGAGAACCTGCCTTGCGTGGCCGTGGCGCTCACCGAATACGGCACCACCGCCGCCATGCTGTTGGCCGGGAACTGCGGGTTGAGCGCCGTGCCGCGGCCGATGATGACGGGATTGTTATTGGCCTCCTTGGACGCGATGGTGACGTTGAGCTGGAAGATGCCCGCCACCAGCGGCGAGTTGTAGAACACCGCGTTGGAGAAGCGGTTGAGCGAGTTGCCAGCCGGGCTCAGCGGATCGCTGGTGTAGCCGGCCACCTGCAAGTCGGTCTGGTAACCGGCCACGGCGGGCATGCCGCTCCATGGTTCGTAGAGCGTGCTGGTTTCCTGGAACGCGGTCAGGCCGCGACCGAAGCGCAGCGTGCCGAAGTCGCCTTGCAACCCCACCCGCGACTGGCCCTGGAACAGCGGCCGGGTGGTATTTTCCAGCGTGCCCGTATCGGGCTCGTAGCGGATCTCGAGCTGGAACAGCGCTTTCAGGCCGCTGCCCAGGTCTTCCACGCCGCGAAAGCCCAGCTTGTTGTTGTCGCGCTTGCCCACCACGGTGGGCGTGTTGGGGCCGCTGCGATTGGCGATGCCCGCGTCGAGCGTGCCGTAAATCGCCACGGACGATTGCGCATGGACGCCGCTCGCTGCGCCAACGAGTGTGCCGGTCAGTGCCAGGGCTACTAAAGATTTCTTCATAAGGTATCCTTTTTGTAAGTAGATCGAACAAGCGTCCGCCGCTATGTCGGTACTGGTAGGTCCCTGGTTCGCAACCTTAATGGCTTGCTGCGCCGGCGACGCGGGAATGGTCGATTGGGG
>JBEVMD010000284.1:0-4751 GCA_040508835.1 Duganella sp.
CGCCGGTACCGGTTCGATGGCCTACGGCGAATTCGGCGGGCAGCGCGCACGCGCCGGCGGCTGGGGGGAACTGTTCAGCGATGAAGGCTCGGCCTACTGGATCGCCCGCGCCGGCCTGGCGCTGTTCTCGCGCATGAGCGATGGCCGCGCGCCGCGCGGACCGCTGCACCGGCTCGTGCGCGGCCGGCTGGCGTTGCAGGAAGACCTCGATCTGTGCGAGGTCGTGTACGGCGAACTGAAAGGCGAACGCAGCCGCATCGCTGCACTGTCGCGGCTGGTGTCGGAAGCGGCCGCGCAGGGCGACCTGCAGGCGCAGGCGATCGTCGACGCCGCTGCCGCCGAGCTGGTGGCGCTGGTGGCGGCCGTGCGGCGCACGCTGGAGGTCCCGGCCGGCCAGCCGGTGGCCGTGTCCTGCACCGGCGGCCTGTTTGGCGACGACGGCCCGCTGCGCACCCCGTTTGCCGCCGCGCTGGCAGCACACGGCGCCAGCTGGCGCCTGGCGCCGCCACGGCTGGCGCCAGTACTGGGCGCAGCGCTGTATGCCGCCCGCAGCGCCGGCACGCCGCTCGCCGCCGCCGCCCTGGACCATCTGACACGTTAACAAGGAGATTCATATGCGCTGGCCCCTGTCGTCTACCCTGTCGTCTACCCTGTCATCCACCCTGCTCTTCCCCTTCCTGGCGGCCCTGATCGCCGGACCGTGCGCCGCCGCCGATGGCTACACCGTCGCCGATTTTGAAAAAGTGCCGAAGATCGACGCCCACCTGCACTTGCACGGCGCCAGCCAGGACGCCTGGCTGGCACTGGCGCGCAAGGATAATTTCCGCGCGCTCACCATCAACGTCGACTATCCCGATTTCCCGCCGCTGGACCAGCAACGCAAGGTGGCCAGCGCGCTGGGGCACCAGCATGGGCAGCAGGTGGCGTGGGCCGCGACTTTTTCCGCCGACGGCTTCGAAAAGCCGGGCTGGAGTGCGGCCACCCTGAACGACCTCGATGGCGCCCTGGCCGACGGCGCAGTGGCCGTCAAGGTGTGGAAGAATATCGGCATGAGCCTGCGCGACAGCCAGGGCCAGCTGGTGATGATCGATGATGCCCGCCTCTACCCCGTGTTCGACGGCCTGGCCCGGCGCGGCGTGATGGTGCTGGGCCACCAGGGCGAGCCGCACAACTGCTGGCTGCCGCTCGCGCAGATGACGGTCAATAACGACCGCGAATATTTCAGGAACCACCCCGCCTACCACATGTTCCTGCACCCGGAAATGCCGGGCTACGAGCAGCAGATGGCCGCGCGCGACCGCCTGCTGGCCCAGCATCCCACGCTGCGCTTCACGGGCGTGCACCTGGCGTCGATGGAATACGACGTCGACCGGATCGGGCGTTTTCTCGATGCCCACCCCGGCGTGAAACTCGATATCGCCGCCCGCATCGGCCAGTTGCAGTACCAGTCGCAGCGCGACCGCGAGCGCGTGCGCGCCTTCTTCCTCACCTACCAGGACCGGTTGATGTATGGTTCCGACCTGGCGCAATCGAGCGAGCAGGACGACGCAGCCTTCGTGGCCGACATGGACACCGTGTGGCGGCGCGACTGGCGCTACTTCGTCACTGCCGACAGCTTGACCGTGCCGGAACTGGACCAGCCGGTAGGCGGCCTGGCGCTACCGCGCACGGTGGTCGACAAACTCTATCGCATCAACGCGGAACAGGCTTATCCGAAAGCCTGGCACCAGGACAAGGGAGCCCAATGAACAAGCAACTCGACCCGCGCCGCCGTACTTTGCTGCAATGGCTGGCCGGAACCGCGGTGGCAGCCACCGTGGCCGATGCCGGCGCCGGCAATGCAGCGGTTCACCCCGCCGGCAAGGACATCGCGCGCATCGGCGACGCCGCCATGGCGCTGGAATTCGACAGCCAGCTGCAATGCCGCGTGATCTCGCGGCGCGGTCCGCGACCGGCGGCAGTGACGGCCTTCGGGCCCAGCGAGCGCCTGCGCGTGGTGCGCAACGCCAGTGCGGCAAGCGGCCCGAGTGGCGCCGGCATCAATGCCGCCGTGGTGGCCGCCAGCGCCAACGCGGCCAACGCCGCCAACGGCCGCTGGATCGAGCGCTTTGCGATAGCGTCGCAGGCGGCCGACCGCGTGGACGGCCCCCATGGACCCGGCGTGCGGCACCGTTTGACGGGCAAGTCGGCCGAAGGCGTCGAGAAAACCGTGGCGGTGACGTTTTATGAACGCCTGCCCGGCTTTGCCGTCATCCGCGTGGCCTACCGCAATGCCGGCCAGCAGCCGCTCACGGTGGCCGCCTGGGCGAACAGCGCCCACACGCTGCGCCCGGCAGCCGGCCGCAAGGCGGAATTCTGGACCTTCTCCGGCGCCTCGCACGCCGATCGCCGCGACTGGGTACAACCGCTGGTCGCCGGCTTCGACCAGCGCAATTTCATGGGCATGAACGCCTCCGACTACGGCAGCGGCACCCCGGCGGTCGACGTCTGGCAACGCGACTGCGGCCTGGCCGTGGGCCACCTGGACACGGTGCCACGGCTGGTGGCGCTGCCGGTGCGCGCGGTCGCGGGCGGCGCTGCGCTGGCGGTGGAATTCGACACCGAGACCACGCTGCAACCGGGTGCGACGCTGGACACCATGGAGACCTTCCTGGCGCTGCACACGGGCGACTATTTCGCTGCGCTGGACCAGTATCGCCAGGCCATGGCGGAACGCGGCGTAGCCGCCCCCGAAGCCCCGGCCGAATCGTATGAGCCGATCTGGTGCGCCTGGGGCTACGAGCGCGACTTCACCGTGCCGCTGATGGTGGGCACGCTGCAGAAAGCCAAGGAGCTGGGCCTCGAGTGGGCGGTGCTCGACGACGGCTGGCAGAACAACGAGGGCGACTGGAAGCTGGACGCCAAAAAATTCCCGAACGGCGACGCCGACATGCGCGGGCTGGTGACCACCATCAAGGACGCGGGCCTGAAGGCGCGGCTGTGGATCACGCCGCTGGCGGTCGATCCCGGCTCCGACCTGCTGCACGATCACACCGACATGCTGTTGCTGGACAAGGACGGCGCGCCGCAGCTGATCACCTGGTGGAACAGTTTTTACCTGTGCCCAGCCTACGCACCCACGATCGAGATGACGCGCCAGTGGATACGCAAGATTTTCGGCGAATGGGGCTATCAGGGCCTGAAGATCGACGGCCAGCACCTGAACGGCGTGGCGCCGTGCTACAACCCGGCGCACAAGCATGCGCGCCCCGAGGAATCGTACGAGAAGCTGCAGGACTTCTGGAAAATGGTGTACGACACCGCGCGCGAGATCAATCCCAGCGCGGTGATCGAGCTGTGCCCGTGCGGTACGTCGTACGCGTTCCACAACTTCCCGTACATGAACCAGGCGCCGTCGTCCGACCCGCTATCGTCGTGGCAGATCCGCCACAAGGGCAAGACGATCAAGGCGCTGATGGGCCGCTCGGCCCCCTACGCCGGCGACCACGTGGAATTGAGCGATGGCGGCGACGATTTCGCCTCGACCATCGGCATCGGCGCGGTGCTGTCGACCAAGTTCACGTGGCCCGTCGATCCCAAGCCCAAGGACAGCTTCCTGCTGACGCCGGAGCGCGAAGTGCAATGGCGCAAATGGATCGGCATCTATCGCGACAAGATGCTGGCCAACGGCGTGTATCGCGGCGAGCTGTACGACATCGGCTTCGACAGGCCCGAGGCGCACGTGGTGCAAAAGGACGACCGGCTGTATTTCGCTTTCTATGCGCCACGCTGGGACGGGCCGGTGGAAATTCGCGGACTGGGCCCCGGCCGCTGGCGCCTGCGCAACTACGCCGATGACCAGGACATGGGCGTGGTGGACGGCGGCAAGGTCCAGCGTCTCCCGCTGCGCTTTGCCCATGCGCTGCTGCTGGAAGCGACGCCGGTCTGAAAGCGAGGTCCGTGGCTGCTGGCGGTTTGCCGTGCCAGACGCCACGGCGTACCGGCGAGAGGTGGCCGCAGCCATGCCATATCTGTTAAGCTGTCGTTTTGTCAAATCTTATCGCCCCACTATGGCACAGACCGGTCAACGCCGCGCACTCATACTGAAAGCACTTACCGAACACGGGTCGGTGCAAGTCAACGAACTGGTCAAGCAATTAGGCGTCTCGGCCGTGACCATCCGTAACGATCTGAGCACGCTCGAGGCCCAGGGCCTGGCCATCCGCAGCCACGGCGGCGCCATGCCGGCACGCACGCCGCCCACCGAACATACGGTGCCGCAGAAGGACGCGATCAACCACGATCAGAAAGAGCGCATCGGCGTTCTGGCCGCCAGCCTGGTCAAGCCGGGCGAAAACATCATCATCGATTCCGGCACCACCACCATCTCGCTGGCGCGCCAGCTGCGCAGCGCGCACAACGTCACCGTGATGACCAATGGCCTGAACATCGCCTGGGAACTGGCCGAAGCGCCGGGCGTGGACCTGATCCTGACCGGCGGCCTGCTGCGCAAGCAGTCGCTGTCGATCCAGGGGCTGCAGGCGGAAGCGTGCCTGCAGGCCTACAGCTTCGATAAGCTCTTTCTCGGGGTGGACGGTTTCGACCTGAAGTTTGGCGTGACCACCCACCACGAGGCCGAAGCCAGCCTGAACTACAAAATGGTGGAGCGCGCCCGGAAAGTCATCGTCCTGGCGGACGCCTCGAAGTTCGGCTGCGTCAGCCTGCACCGCATCGTGCAGCTCAATCGCGTGCACACCGTCATTACCGACGCC
>JBEVMD010000296.1:0-7292 GCA_040508835.1 Duganella sp.
AAAAGAAGGGTAGAGACACCATGAACATGAAAAAAATTGTGATGAGCGCCGTGCTGGCCGTTTCCGTCTTCTCGATGGTTTCCGAAGCGATCGCGCGTCCTGCCGGCGGTGGCCGTTCGTTCGGTCGCCAGTCGCAAAACGTGCAACGCATGCCGCCTGCGGCCGCGCCGCAGCAGGCCCCGCAAGGCGCGCAGCGCCAGGCGCCGGCCGCCACCCCCAACGCGGCCACGCCGCCGAAACCGGCCAGCCCCTGGAAGGGGATCCTGGGCGGCGCACTGCTGGGCCTGGGCCTGGGCGCCCTGTTCTCGCACCTGGGCCTCGGTGGCGCACTGGGCGGCATGATCGGTTCGATCCTGATGCTGGCGCTGCTGGCGGGCGTGGTGTTCTTCATCGTGCGCATGATCCGTCGCAAGGCGCAGCCGCAGCCGGCCGCCTTCGGTAACAATGGCGGCTTCGGCGGCAACCAGGGCTACAACGACAACGTCAAACCGTTCACCCCGGCGCCGCAACCAGTGCAACAGCCGCAGCAGTACAACACGACGCCGGAAATCGGTTCGCGTCTGCAAGCTGAGCCGCAGCCGCAAACCGCGTACCAGTACCAGCCGGCAGCCGTGCCGGCCCATCAGAAATGGGGCGTGCCGGCCGATTTCGACGAAGCGTCGTTCCTGCGCGTCGCCAAGGGCAACTTCATCCGCCTGCAAGCGGCCTGGGACAAGGGCGACACCAACGACATCCGCGAATTCACCACGCCGGAAGTGTTTGCCGAAATGCGCCTGCAACTGGCCGAGCGCACCACGGCCGACTACACCGACGTCGTCAGCATCGACGCCGAGCTGCTGGGCATCGAGACCTCGGCCACCGAGTACCTGGCCAGCGTCAAGTTCACCGGCATGATCAAGCCGGCGCGCGATGCCCTGGCCGAGCCGTTCAACGAGGTGTGGAACCTGTCCAAGCCGGTGTCGGGCGCGTCCGGCTGGCTGCTGGCAGGCATTCAGCAGCTCGCTTGAACCCGGGGTTTCCCGGTTAGCTGGTAATATCAAGACCGCCCGCTGTTTCGGGCGGTTTTTTGTTTTAATGGCCTAACGAATGACATTTCCCTCTCCCAGCCTCCTTTCCGCCGCGACGGTCACCGCCACCTCGGCCAGCGCGGTCATCAATCACCTGCTGGCGCAAGAGCCGTGGGCGCGCCGCGAACTGCAGCGTCATGCCGGCAAGGTCGCCGCCATCGACGCCGGCTTGGCGGCGCTGCGCCTGCGCGTCACGCCCGAAGGGTTGCTCGAAGCGGCCCCGGCCGATTCCGTGGCGCGGGTCACCATCCGCGTCAAACCGGCCGATCTGCCGCTGATCGTGCAAAACCGCGAACGGGCGTTTTCCTATGTACAGATCGAAGGCGATGCCGAGTTCGCCAATGCACTGTCGAGCTTGAGCCAGTCCCTGCGCTGGGAGGCGGAAGTCGACCTGGAAAAACTGGTGGGGCCGCTGGCCGCCACCCGCATGGTGTCGGGCGCGCGCGCCGCGATGCAGGCAGTCAAAAACGGCCATCAAAAGCTGGCCGAGAATGTTGCAGAGTTTCTGCTCGACGAACAACAGGTCCTGGTCCGCCCGCAAGCGGTGGAAGCGTTGTCGGCCGACGTGGCGCGCCTGCGCGACGACGTGGAACGCGCCGCCAAACGCCTGGCCAAACTGGAACAGAAACTGGGAATCCAATGATTTTGAAATTATTACGCTTCCTGAAGATCATGCGGGTAGCGATCAAGTACGGTCTCGACGAAATAGCGATTTCCGGTTTCAAGGTGCCGCGCACGGCGCGCTTCATCGACACCGTGCTCTTCTGGCGCGACCTGTCCACGCCGCGCGGCGTCCGGCTGCGGCTGGCGCTGGAAGACCTGGGCCCCATCTTCATCAAGTTCGGCCAGGTGCTGTCCACCCGCAGCGACCTGATCCCGCCCGATATCGCGTTCGAACTGGCGCGCCTGCAGGACCGGGTGCCGCCGTTCGATTCCGACATCGCCATCGCGCAAATCCACAAGTCGCTGGGCGCCCACCCGGACCAGCTGTTCGCCTCGTTCGAGCGCACGCCGGTGGCGTCGGCCTCCATTGCCCAGGTGCACTTTGCCGTGCTCAAGGATGGCAAGCAGGTGGCCGTCAAGGTGCTGCGTCCGGGCATGAAGAAAACCATCGACGAGGACGTCGCCCTGATGCAGATCGCGGCCGACCTGGCCAGCCGCCTGTGGGCCGACAGCAAGCGCCTGAAGCCGAAAGAGGTGGTGGCCGAGTTCGATAAATACCTGCACGACGAGCTGGACCTGATGCGCGAGGCGGCCAACGCCAGCCAGCTGCGCCGCAACTTTGCCGATTCCGACCTGCTGCTGGTACCGGAAATGCACTGGGACTATTGCTCGAGCAATGTGATCGTGATGGAGCGCATGCACGGCATTCCCGTGTCGCAGATCGACCGCCTGGCAGCGGCCGGCGTGGACCTGAAAAAGCTGTCAAGCGACGGCGTGGAGATTTTCTTCACCCAGGTGTTCCGCGACGGTTTCTTCCATGCGGATATGCACCCCGGTAACATCCTGGTGTCGATCGAGCCGGAAACCTTCGGCCGCTACATCGCGCTCGACTTCGGCATTGTCGGCACCCTCACCGACTACGACAAGGACTACCTGTCGCAAAACTTCCTGGCCTTTTTCCGGCGCGACTACAAGCGCGTGGCCGAGGCCCACATCGAATCGGGCTGGGCGCCCCGCGAAACCCGGGTGGACGAGCTGGAAGCGGCCGTGCGCGCCTGCTGCGAGCCGATCTTCGACCGTCCGTTAAAAGATATCTCGTTCGGGCAGATTCTGCTGCGCTTGTTCCAGACGTCGCGCCGTTTCAACGTGGAAGTGCAGCCGCAGCTGGTGCTGCTGCAAAAGACGCTGCTCAATATCGAAGGCCTGGGCCGCCAGCTCGACCCCGACCTCGACCTGTGGAAAACGGCCAAGCCCTACCTGGAAAACTGGATGACCGAACAGGTCGGCTGGCAGGGCCTGTACCAGCGCCTGAAGGCCGAGGCGCCGCGCTACGCGCAGATCTTCCCGCAACTGCCGCGCCTGCTTCATCGGGCGCTGGAACAGCAGGGCGAGCGTCCCCACGACAACACCGAGCTGCTCAAGGTGCTGATCCACGAGCAGCAGAAAACCAACCGCCTGCTGGGCGGCGCGGCGTGGATCGTCGGGCTGGTGGTCGTGACGCTGGCGGCCTACGAATTCTGGCCCCATCTGTTTTAAGCCATGACCGGCTTTTTCCAGCGCGATCCCCTGACGCCCGCGTTCTGGGACGAGCGTTTCGCGCGCCGGTTCACGCCGTGGGATCGGGGCGCGGCGCCGCAGGCCTTGCGCGACTTCGCTGCCGCCCACGCGCCGCTGGTCACCCTGATACCCGGTTGCGGCGCGGCCTGGGAGCTGGCGCTGCTGGCCGATGCGGGCTGGGACGCTACCGCCATCGATTTTGCGCCCGCCGCGGTGGCGGTCGGCAAGGCGGCTGCCGGCGTGCATGCCGGACGGGTGGTGGAGGCGGATTTTTTTGCGTGGCAGCCGGCGCGGCCGCTGCAACTGATTTACGAGCGCGCCTTCCTGTGCGCCATGCCGCGCACCTTGTGGCCGCGCGTGGCGGCCCGCTGGGCGGCGCTGCTGCTGCCGGGAGCCCTATTGGCAGGCTACTTTTTCTTTGACGAGGGCCCCAAGGGCCCGCCGTTCGGCATCGACCGTGCCACGCTGCAAGCGTTGCTGGCAGCGGATTTCACGTGCGAGGTGGACGACGCCGTCAGCGATTCGATTGCCGTGTTCGAAGGCAAGGAACGCTGGATGGTGTGGCGCCGGCAGTGATTGCAGGCGCTTAACGCTTGCCCGGCAGCGTGCCACGGGTGGCATAGGCATGCACGCCCACCAGCAGGACCGCGCAGACGGCAATGGTGCGGCGGTGCAGCGGTTGATCGGGCGACGCGGCGGCGAACTTGGTTTGTGCGAAAGCAGGGGAGGCCACGGTTGCAGCCAGGGTGGCGGCCAACAGGCCGGCGTAGACGTATTTTTTCATTATCATTTCCCAATCGAGATCGTGTGTGCGCCGTCGGCAGGACGGCAGGTGGCGCAACGATTCGGGGATTGGGAAATCAGCGCAGTACGAGATTACATCACGAAAACGCACCGTTGGCGAATAGGTTTTATTAATGAAAGCGATTAACTGGTGTTTCCTATTTGCCATTGACCACAGGAAACAGGCTTGGGCAGTCCAAAACGCTTTATAATTCAGGGTTTTGATGATTTTTGCGGAGTAATAGATGCCGATCTACGCTTACCGCTGCGAGGCATGTGGTTTTGCCAAGGATGTCTTGCAGAAGATGTCCGACCCGCAGCTGACTGTTTGCCCCGAGTGCGGCAAAGACACGTTTAAGAAACAACTGACCGCCGCCGGCTTCCAGCTCAAGGGCACGGGCTGGTACGTCACCGACTTCCGCGGCGGCACGCCGCCGGCCACGGGCGTCTCGAATCCGTCGGGCGCCATCGCCCCGTCCGGCGCTGCGGCCCCGGCCGCGCCGGCCGCCAGCGCGCCCGCGGCGCCAGCCCCGGCAAGCAAGCCCAAGCCGTCCGAATAAGCACGGCTCCACAGACGACCCATTTAGACGATCGATGCGTAAATATTTTATTACCGGCCTGCTGATCCTGGTACCCCTGGCAATTACCGCCTGGGTGCTGAACCTGGTCATCAGCACCATGGACCAGTCGCTGCTGTTCGTGCCAGAGCGCTGGCAGCCGCGCACGCTGTTCGGCGTGAACATCCCGGGCCTGGGCACCTTGCTGACGGTGGTGATCATTTTCCTCACCGGCCTGTTGACCAACAACCTGGTCGGCAATTACGTGCTGCGCCTGTGGGAACAGCTGCTTAAGCGCATCCCGCTGGTCAATTCGCTGTACTCGAGCGTCAAGCAAGTGTCGGACACCTTGCTGTCGTCGTCCGGCAATGCATTCCGCAAGGCGGTGCTGATACCGTATCCGCACCAAAATTCGTACACCATCGCCTTTTTGACCGGCACCCCCGGCGGCGATGTGAAAAACCACCTGGTGGGCGACTACGTGAGCGTGTACGTGCCCACCACGCCCAATCCGACGTCGGGCTTTTTCCTGATGTTGGCGCGCAAGGATGTGGTCGAACTCGATATGACGGTCGACGCCGCCTTGAAATACATCGTCTCGATGGGCGTGGTGGCGCCGGAAGATATTCCGCAAGCCATTGCGCTGCCGGACCGCGTGACAAAATAAACTGCCGAACTCTCTGAGTAATTTAACCTGAACCGAGAAATAATCATGTCCTCAATGCGTACTCACTACTGCGGCCTCACCACTGAAGCGCTGCTTGGCCAAACCGTCAGCCTGTGCGGCTGGGTACACCGTCGCCGCGACCACGGCGGCGTGATCTTCATCGACCTGCGCGACCGCGAAGGCCTGGTGCAGATTGTCTGCAATCCGGAGCAGGCCGAAGTCTTCAAGGCCGCCGAAGCCGTACGTAACGAGTTCTGCCTGCGCGTGACCGGCGTGGTCAAGGACCGCCTGGCCGGCACCGTCAACGCCAACCTGAGCTCGGGCAAGATCGAAGTGGTTTGCTCGCAGCTGGAAGTGCTGAACCCGTCCGTGGCCGTGCCGTTCCAGCTCGATGACGACAACCTGTCGGAAACCACCCGCCTGACCCACCGCGTGCTGGACCTGCGTCGCCCGCAGATGCAGAACAACCTGCGCCTGCGCTACAAGGTGACGATGGAAGTGCGCAAGTACCTGGACGATTTGGGCTTCATCGACATCGAAACCCCGATGCTGACCAAGTCCACGCCGGAAGGCGCGCGCGACTACCTGGTGCCGTCGCGCGTGAACGCCGGCAGCTTCTTCGCGCTGCCGCAGTCGCCGCAGCTGTTCAAGCAGCTGCTGATGGTGGCCAACTTCGACCGTTACTACCAGATCACCAAGTGCTTCCGCGACGAAGACCTGCGCGCCGACCGCCAGCCGGAATTCACCCAGATCGATTGCGAGACCTCGTTCCTGACCGAACAGGAAATCCGCGACCTGTTCGAAGACATGATCCGCAAGGTGTTTACCAACACCATGGGCGTGGACCTGCCTAACCCGTTCCCGGTGATGAACTTCTCGGAAGCGATGGGCAAGTATGGTTCGGACAAGCCGGACATGCGCGTGAAACTGGAATTCACCGAACTGACCGAGGTCGTTAAAAACGTCGAGTTCAAGATCTTCAACAGCGCCGCCAACCTGCCGAACGGTCGCGTGGTCGGCATGCGCGTACCGAAAGGCGGTTCGATGCCGCGTTCGGAAATCGACGCATACACCCAGTTCGTGGCCATCTACGGCGCCCGCGGCCTCGCTTACATCAAGGTCAACGAAAAAGCCAAGGGCCGTGACGGCCTGCAGTCGCCGATCGTGAAAAGCATCGACGACGAAACGCTGGCCAAGATCCTGGAACTGACGGGCGCCGAAGACGGCGACCTGATCTTCTTCGGCGCGGACAAGGCCAAGGTCGTCAACGACGCCATCGGCGCGCTGCGCGTGAAAATCGGCCACTCGGAATTCGGCAAGAACGCCGGCCTGTTCGACGACGTCTGGTCGCCGCTGTGGGTGATCGACTTCCCGATGTTCGAATACGACGAAGAATCGGACCGCTGGACCGCTACCCACCACCCGTTCACCGCGCCGAAAGACGGCCACGAAGACTGGCTGGAAACCAACCCGGGCGCCTGCATTGCCAAGGCCTACGACATGGTCCTGAACGGCTGGGAACTCGGTGGCGGCTCGATCCGTATCCACCGCGAAGAAGTGCAGTCGAAAGTCTTCCGCGCGCTGAAAATCGATGCCGACGAAGCGCGCCTGAAATTCGGCTTCCTGCTCGACGCACTGCAATACGGCGCGCCGCCGCACGGCGGCCTGGCCTTCGGCCTGGACCGCATCGTCACCCTGATGACCAAGTCCGATTCGATCCGCGACGTGATCGCTTTCCCGAAAACCCAGCGCGCCCAGGATCTGCTGACCCAGGCGCCGTCGGAAGTCGACGAGAAGCAACTCAAGGAGCTGCACATCCGCCTGCGCGCGCCGGAGCCGAA
The DNA here is from genome assembly GCA_040508835.1 of Duganella sp. Taxonomy (GTDB): domain Bacteria; phylum Pseudomonadota; class Gammaproteobacteria; order Burkholderiales; family Burkholderiaceae_D; genus Rugamonas. The sequence goes on from JBEVMD010000296.1 coordinate 7,136, forward strand.
AGTGGTCAGCTGATTTTGCTGAGCCATCTGGCATAATGAAAAGGCGCCCGGCTACCGCGGCGCCTTTTCTTTTATTCGCACCATGATTCGCACTATGAAGCCCTACAAGATTCCCGAATCCGTGCTGGTGGTGATCCACACCGCCGACCTGCAAGTG
>JBEVMD010000305.1:0-2749 GCA_040508835.1 Duganella sp.
GACTTGATTCCTGGCGGAGAGGGTGGGATTCGAACCCACGGTAGGGTCGCCCCTACGCTTGATTTCGAGTCAAGTACATTCGACCACTCTGCCACCTCTCCTTTTCTTGCCTCAGACACTGACGTGTTGCTGCGAGAAGGCAAGATTATAGCAGGCCTTCCAAAAAATGGAAGGCCTTTTTTACGGTCGACCTCAGGCCGCTTTCAGCCGGGTCAGCCCGCCCATGTACGGACGCAGCACTTCCGGGATCTCGACGCTGCCGTCGGCCTGCTGGTAGTTTTCCAGCACGGCCACCAGCGTGCGGCCCACGGCCAGGCCGGAACCGTTGAGGGTGTGCACCATTTCCGGCTTGCCCTGGGCGTTGCGGAAACGGGCCTGCATGCGGCGCGCCTGGAATGCTTCGCAGTTCGACAGCGACGAAATCTCGCGGTACGTGTTTTGCGCCGGCAGCCACACTTCGAGGTCGTAGGTCTTGGCGGCGCCAAAACCCATGTCGCCGGTGCACAGCGACATCACGCGGTAAGGCAGGCCCAGGCGCTGCAAGATGGTTTCGGCATGGCCGACCATCTCGTCCAGCGCCGCGTACGACGTGTCCGGATGCACGATCTGCACCATTTCCACTTTGTCGAACTGGTGCTGGCGGATCATGCCGCGGGTGTCGCGGCCGTAGCTGCCCGCTTCCGAGCGGAAGCATGGCGTGTGCGCCGTCATTTTCATCGGCAGCGCATCGGCCGCCAGGATTTCGTCGCGCGCCAGGTTGGTCAGCGTCACTTCCGAAGTGGGGATCAGGTAGAAATTCTCGCCTTCGCCTTCCACGCCGCCTTTCTTCACCGAGAACAGGTCGGCTTCGAATTTCGGCAGCTGGCCCGTGCCGCGCAGCGAATCGGCATTGACCATGTACGGCGTGTAGCACTCGGTGTAACCGTGCTCGTCAGTGTGCGTGTTGAGCATGAACTGCGCCAGCGCGCGGTGCAGGCGGGCGATGCCGCCTTTCATGACCGAGAAGCGCGAACCGGTCAGCTTGGTGGCAACGTCGAAGTCCAGGCCCAGCGGCGCGCCCACGTCGACGTGGTCTTTCACGTCGAAGTCGAAGGTGCGCGGCGTGCCGATGCGGCGCGCTTCCACGTTGCCCGATTCGTCAGTCCCTTGCGGAACGGAGTCATGCGGCAGGTTCGGAATCGCCTGCATGAAGTCGCTGATGCGCGCCTGCACGGTCGACAGCGCGGCTTCGTTGGCTTTGAGCTCGTCACCGAGGCCGGCCACTTCGGCCATGATCGCGGTGGTGTCTTCGCCCTTGCCCTTCATCATGCCGATCAGCTTGGACTGCGAATTGCGCTTGCCCTGCAGTTCCTCGGTGCGCGTCTGGATCGCCTTGCGTTCCGCCTCGAGCGCGTTGAACGCGTCCACATCGAGCTGGTACTTGCGGGGGGCCAGGCGCGCGGCGACGTTGGCGATGTCTTTACGGAGGAGTTGGATATCAATCATGGGAGCAAGTGCCGTTGTATCGAAAACGTCAATTGTACCAAGAGGCAGCCCTTCCCCCGCGAGTTTTGCGAGTTTTGCACAGCCCGCCGGCTGCTCGACCAGTACTGCGTCCGTTACCACTTCGGTGGCCGTTAAAGCCGCCCGCTTACAGCGCGGCTTTTTCAGCGGCGGTCAGGCGTTTGGCAGTGACGACCACGACCGGCATTTTGCTCTGGTGGACCACGATCTGGCTGACCGGTGCGCTCAACGCCAGGCGGGTGGCGTCGGCGGCGGCAGCGCTGGCGTAGCTGCTGCCGGCAGCGATCACGGCGGCGGCGAGGAAGATGCTTTCCATGTGTTTGGCGATGTTCATGATGCGCTCCTGTAGGTGGGGTGAATCACAGGTTGTCCTGCGATATTTGTACTGTACCTACGGGGCGTATCGCTGGCGAGGAGGATGCGACGAAGTGCGGTAAATGGCGGCTGGAATGCAAAAAAACGGCGGCGACGACGGATGCCTTGGCCGCGGGTCAGGATCTATCTCGACAGTGTAGGATTTCACCTACGCAACTAATCGTGCGCCCTGTCGACATTGAAGTGTGTACGATGCGTCAACAACAAGCCTATCGGAGAATAATTTGAAAACTCAATTCCTGAAAATGGGCGCCCTGGGCGCATTGATGGCCCTGGCCGCCGGTTGCTCGACCATGAGCGGCCCGCCGGAAAACGAAGCACCGCCGCCAGCGAACCCGGCTTTTGCCGGCGAGATGGCCAAGTTCAATGCCCAGTTCCCGAACGACAAGGCGACCAAGTACGAAGAAGTCTCGCTCAACTATAACAACGCCAACAAGCTCGACGACCGCGGCAACTGCCACGACCTGTCCAAGTATCCGGTGACGATCATCCTGACGCTCGACAGCGCCGGCAAGGTGATCAAGAGCGCGACCGACGTGGACAACAAGAAGGCCGAGTGCTTCCGCAAAGCCTACGCCACCGTGCAACTGCCGCCGCCACCGTTTGCGCCGTACATCAAGCCAATCCGCCTGCGTTAATCGACGAGCGCATCGACAATCCTGCGGCGCGTCACCTGGCGCCTGCAGTGTTCAAGGTCCGCTCACACCGTCTCAGGTCGCTGCCCCGTCATTCGTGGCGACCTGCTCCAGCTGTCCTCCGTCTTGCTCCTCTTCTCCGTTTTCCGGCTGCGCCGCTTCAGCCACGCCATCGAGCCAGTCAAGCACGACCTGGTTGAACCGTTCCGGTTCGCTCACCATGGGCCAATGGCCCG